>DASVLN010000817.1:0-2788 GCA_036384855.1 Burkholderiaceae bacterium
CGGCTTCGTGCGCGTCGCGCCCGCGTGACGCGCGCGCGGGCGAGCGCGGGGGCGCGCCGTGCGCCTGATCGTCGCCGCCGTCGGTCAGAAGCCCCCCGCCTGGGCCGAGACGGCGTACGAGGAATTCGAGCGTCGCTTCCCGCCCGAGATGCGGCTGGAGCTGAAGGCCGTGAAGGCCGAGCCGCGCACCGCCGGCAAGGCCGCCGCGCAGATGATGCAGGCGGAAGGCAAGCGGCTGGAGGCCGTGCTGCCCCCCGGCGCGCGCCGCGTCGTCCTCGACGAGCACGGCACGCGCTGGACGACCCGGGCGCTCGCGGAGCGCGTCGCGTTCTGGCGCGGCGACGGCCGCGACGTCGCCTTCCTCATCGGCGGCCCCGACGGCCTCGATCCCGCGCTGAAGGCCACCGCCGACGAGACCGCGCGCCTGTCCGACCTCACGCTGCCGCACGCCTTCGTGCGCGTGCTGCTGGCCGAGGCGCTGTACCGGGCCTGGTCGCTGTCGACCGGCCATCCCTACCACCGCGAGTGAGCGCCCGATGGCCCGCGCGTCCCACGACTTCGTCTACCTCGCCTCGCAGTCGCCGCGCCGCAGGCAACTGCTCGACCAGCTCGGCGTGCGCCACGAGCCGCTGCTGCCCGCGCCGGACGAGGACGCCGAGGCCCTCGAGGCGCAGCTGCCTGGCGAGAAGCCGGCCGACTACTGCGTGCGCGTCACGCAGCTGAAGCTCGACGCCGCGCTCGCGCGCCGCAAGGCCCGCGGCCTGCCGCCCGCGCCGGTGCTGTGCGCCGACACGACCGTCGCGCTGGGCGCGCGCATCTTCGGCAAGCCCATCGACGCGGCCGACGCGCAGGCCACGCTCGCGCGCCTGTCGGGACGCACGCATCGCGTGATGACGGCGGTCGCCGTGGCCTCGGCTTCGGGTCGCGTGCGCGATGCGCGGCTCAGCGTGTCGACGGTGCGCTTCGCGTCCATGCCGGCCGACGTCATCGCGCACTATGTCGCGAGCGGCGAGCCCTTCGGCAAGGCCGGCGCCTACGCGATCCAGAGCCGCATCGCCGGCTGGATCGAGCGCATCGCCGGCAGCTACTCCGGTATCATGGGCCTGCCGCTCCACGAGACCGCGCAGCTGCTGCTCGCCGCGGGCGTCGCACTCCAACGATAGCAAGAGACAACGGGCGCCGCCGCCATGCACGACATCCTGGTCAACTGGTCCCCGCAGGAGACCCGCGTCGCGATCATCGAGAACGGCGCCGTCCAGGAGCTGCACATCGAGCGCGCGCTCGAACGCGGCCTCGTCGGCAACGTCTACCTGGGCAAGGTCGCACGGGTGCTGCCGGGGATGCAGTCCGCCTTCATCGACATCGGCCTCGAGCGCGCCGCCTTCCTGCACGTCGCCGACCTCCATGGCCATCCCGCGGCCAAGCCCGAGGGCATGCCGGCGGCGATCGAGAAGCTGGTGTTCGAGGGCCAGTCGCTGACGGTGCAGGTGGTCAAGGACCCGATCGGCACCAAGGGCGCGCGCCTGACCACGCAGGTGAGCATCGCGGGCCGGCTGCTGGTCTACCTGCCGCACGACAACCACATCGGCATCTCGCAGCGCATCGGCTCGCACGAGACGCGCGAGGCGCTGCGTGCGCGCATGATCGCGCTGGCCGGCAACCCGGCCGAGGGCGGCGGCGGCTTCATCCTGCGCACCAACGCGGAAGAGGCGAGCGACCAGGAGCTCGCCGACGACATCGCCTACCTGCGCAAGACCTGGGCGCAGATCCGCCAGCGCGCGATGTCGCGGCCCGCGGGCTCGCTGCTGCACCAGGACCTGAGCCTGGCCGAACGCGTGCTGCGCGACATCGCGAGCGAGGGCACGCAGTCCATCCGCATCGACTCCAAGACCCAGTACGAGTCGCTGCGGGCCTTCGGCGACAACTACGCGCCGGGCTCGGTGGCCAAGCTGGAGCACTACCGCGGCGAGCGGCCGATCTTCGACCTCTACAACGTCGACGAGGAGATCGCGCGCGCGCTCGCCCGCCGCGTCGACCTGAAGAGCGGCGGCTACCTCATCATCGACCAGACCGAGGCCCTGACGACGATCGACGTCAACACCGGCGGCTTCGTCGGCGCGCGCAACTTCGACGAGACGATCTTCAAGACCAACCTGGAGGCGGCAGGCGCGATCAGCCGCCAGCTGCGACTGCGCAACCTGGGCGGCATCATCATCGTCGACTTCATCGACATGGCGCGCGAGGAGCATCAGGCCGCCGTGCTCACCGAGTTCCGCAAGCAGCTCAGCAAGGATCGCACCAAGGTCACCGTCAGCGGCTTCACGCAGCTCGGGCTCGTCGAGATGACGCGCAAGCGCACCCGCGAGTCGCTCGCCCACATGCTGTGCGACCCGTGCCCGACCTGCGCCGGCCGCGGGCAGGTCAAGACGGCGCGCAGCGTCTGCTACGACGTGCTGCGCGAGATCCTGCGCGAGGCGCGCCAGTTCAATCCGAAGGAGTTCCGCGTCATCGCGAGCGCCTCGGTCGTCGAGATGCTGCTCGACGAGGAAAGCGCCCATCTCGCCGACCTCTCGGCGTTCATCCGCAAGCCGATCTCGCTGAGCGCCGAGCCGACGATGAACCCGGAGCAGTACGACATCGTGCTGCTCTGAGGGGCCGCGCCAGCTCAGCCGAGCCCGACCCCGCGCGCCATCGCCGCCGCCAGCAGCGGGATCGGCACGAACAGCGCCAGCTCGGCGAGCAGCCAGCGGCGCGTGGCGGCGACCTCGGCGGCCGTCGGCGTGAAGCC
>DASVLN010000818.1:0-6816 GCA_036384855.1 Burkholderiaceae bacterium
GACCGCGACCCGGCAGCCCGCCGGCGCGCTCGCCCCGTCCTTCACCAGCACGATCGGCGTGCGCGCGAGCCGGCCGCCGTCGGCGCCATCGCGCGGCAGGAGCACGTGGGGCACGAACTCGAGCGGCTCGAAGGTCCACAGCGCCTGGTCGAGGCGGTCGAGCGCCGGCGCTTCGCCGTGCACGGCCACGCGTGCGCCCGCGCGGTAGGCCTTGCGCAGGAGGCGGCAGGCGTAGCCGAGCGGGTCGGCGATGCCGGTGTGGAAGGCGACGTCGGTCACGCGCGTTCGGTCGTCGGGCGAGGGAGCCGGGCGCCGGGCCCGGCCCGCTTCACTTGCCCGCGCGTCCCAGCACGAAGTGGGTGAGCAGCGGCACCGGGCGGCCCGTCGCGCCCTTGTTCGGGCCCGAGCGGTGCGCGGTGCCGGCGATGTCCAGGTGCGCCCACGGGTACTTGGAGGTGAAGCGCTGCAGGAACTTCGCCGCGGTGATCGAGCCCCCCGCGCGGCCGCCGCCGATGTTGGGGATGTCGGCGAAATTGCTCTTGAGCGTCTCGTCGTACTCCTCGTCCAGCGGCATGCGCCAGGCCGGATCGAGGCCGGCCGCGGACGCCGCCAGCAGCTCGCCCGCGAGGCCGTCGTCGGGCGAGTACAGCCCGCTGTTGTGATGCCCCAGCGCAATGATGATGGCGCCCGTGAGCGTGGCGATGTCCACCACCGCGGCCGGCTTGAAGCGCTCGGCATAGGTGAGCGCGTCGCACAGGATCAGGCGGCCTTCCGCGTCGGTGTTGAGGATCTCGATCGTCTGGCCCGACATGCTCGTGACCACGTCGCCCGGCTTGGTCGCCTTGCCCGAAGGCATGTTGTCGCAGGTCGGGATCAGGCCGACGACGTTGACCTTGGCCTTGAGCTCGGCGACCGCGCGCATCGTGCCCAGCACGCTCGCCGCGCCGCACATGTCGAACTTCATCTCGTCCATCTCGGCACCCGGCTTCAGCGAGATGCCGCCGGTGTCGAAGGTGATGCCCTTGCCGACCAGCACGACGGGCGCGTCCTTGCGGCCGCCGCCCTTCCACTGCATCACGATGAAGCGCGGTGGCTCGTCGGAGCCGCGCGCCACGGACAGGAACGAGCCCATGCCCAGCTTCTCGATCTGCCTGCGATCGAGCACCTCGACTTCCAGCCCGTGCGTCTTGGCCATCGCCAGCGCCTGCTCGCCGAGGTAGGTCGGCGTCGCCACGTTGCCCGGCAGGTTGCCGCAGTCGCGCGCGAGATCCATGCCCGAGACGATGGCCGCCCCCGTCGCGAGGCCGGCCTTGGCCGCCGCGGCGGACGCCTTGGGAACGACGTACGACACCTTGGCCAGAGCCGGCGCCGGCGGCGCGCTGGGCTTGGTCTTCGCGTAGTGGTAGACCGCGTCGCCCGCTGCGATCGCGAGCGCCTCGGCATGCGCCGCGGTCGCCCCGCCGCCGGCGACGGCGACGTGCTTGCTCGGGCCCGACTTCAGTGCCCCGAGCGCCGCCGCGGCCGCCGCCTTGAAGGCCTTGGCGGAGCCGTCGCGCGCGACCGCCAGCACGAGGCGGCCCGCCTTCACGCCCGCCGCGCGCGGCAGGTACAGGGTCTTGCCGGCCTTGCGTTCGAGGTCGCCGCCCTTGACGGCATCGGCAATCGCTTCGTCGACCACGCTCCCGAACGACGGCAGGTCGCCGGCGGCGGGCAGCACCACGACCAGGGCGTCCGCATTGACGCCTGCCACGCCCGCGTCGGGCTGGGTCAGGGTTTGAAAGTCCATAGTAGGCTCTTGGCTCGATTGGAGATAATCGGTCGATGTTATTCGATTCGACCGTCCGCAAGGAGCTGGCGCGCAGCTTCGGCGCGACGCTGATGGTCATCCTCACCATCTTCATGACCAACCTGGTCATCCGCACGCTCGGCCTCGCGGCCAACGGCGCGGTGGCCCCGCAGGACGTCGTCCTCATCTTCACGCTGCTCGGGCTCCAGACGCTGCCGACGATCCTCGCGCTGTCGCTGTTCGTCGGCGTGATCATCAGCCTCGGACGCATGTATCGCGAGAGCGAGATGGCGATCTGGTTCTCCAGCGGCATCGGCCTGAAGCGCTTCGTGCGTCCCGTGCTGGCCACCAGCTGGCCCGTGATCGTCGTCATCGCCGGCCTGATGCTGTTCGTCTGGCCCTGGAGCTATGGCCAGTACAACGACCTGCGCCAGCGCTTCGAGCAGCGCGCGGACGTGCTGCGCGCCTCGCCCGGGCAGTTCCAGACCTCGGGCGACGGCAAGCGGGTGTTCTTCGTCGAGAAGGCGGGCTCGGCGCAGGCCGGCGGCGGCCGCAACGTGTTCATCGTCAACGACCTGGGCGGCAAGGAGTCCGTCGCGGTCTCGCAGTCCGGCAAGCTCCAGAGCGAGAACGGCGAGCGCGTGCTGGTCCTGGACAGCGGCCACATGCAGCAGACCGACAAGGCGACCGGCGAGCACACCCATGTCTCGTTCGACCACTACCGGGTGCGCGTCGGGGAGACGTCCGGTGCGTCCAACGGCACGCCGTCGCCGCGCCAGATCGACACGAGCGAGCTGCTGCTGACCGGCGGCAATGCCAACATGGCCGAGCTCACCTGGCGCATCGGGCTGATCCTGGGCGCGACCAACCTGCTGTTCATCGGCATCAGCCTGTCGGCGACCAACCCGCGCCGGGCGAGCAACTGGAGCCTGTTGTTCGCGCTGCTGGCCTTCGTCATCTACTACAACCTGCTGAACCTGTCGCAGTCTTGGGTCGCGGCCGGGCGACTGCCCGCGGCGGTGGCGCTGGTCGGACTGCACGGGCTCGCGTTCGGCGTCGGCATGGGCCTGATCTGGTGGCGCGAGTATTCGACCGTCGTCCACCCGCTGCGCCTGATCCTCGGCCGGGGAGCGCCGCGATGAAGACCGTGCGCCAGCTGCTGTACCGGGACGTGTTCTGGTCGGTGTTCTTCGTCACGGTGGCCTTCGTGGCGCTGTTCTTCTTCATCGACTTCGTCGACGAGATGAGCCGCGTCGGCCACGGCGGCTACACCGCCAAGGCGGCCGCGCTCGCGACGCTGCTCGAGCAGCCCGGCCACGTCTACGAGCTGTTCCCGATCGCGGTGCTGATCGGCACGATCTATTCGATGGCGCGGCTCGCGCAGTCGTCCGAGTTCACGATCCTGCGCACCGCCGGCCTCGGCCCCGGGCGCGCGCTGAGCCTGCTGGGCGTGATCGGGCTGCTGTTCGCGGTGCTGACCTTCGGCCTGGGCGAGTACGTCACGCCCCACAGCGAACAGGCGGCGGCCTTCCTCAAGGCGCGCTTCGGCATGGGGCTGGCGGTCGGGCGCACCGGCGCGTGGCTCAAGGAGCATCGCACCGATCCCGACGGCGAGCGCAGCGTCACCGTCAACGTGCGCGGCGTCGGCAAGAACGGCGAGCTCACCGGCGTGCGCATCTGGGAGATGAACGACGCGGGGCGCGAGGTGCGCGGCATCACCGCCGAGCACGCGGTCGTCGGGCGCGGGCGCACCGTGCGCGAGTGGACGCTGGAGAACGCGACCCAGACGCTCTGGGACACGGGCGCCGCGACCTCGGCCGCCGCGCCGGCCTCCGCGGCCTCGGGCGCCACCGCGCCGACGGTGCGCGTCACGCATCTCGACCAGATGAGCTGGCCGACGCGCCTGAATGCCTCCGTCGCCGCGGCCGCGGTGCTGCCGATCAACAGCATGGGCGCGCTCGACCTGTGGCGCTACAGCACCCACCTCGCGGCGCAGGAGCAGGCCTCGCAGACCTACCGCATGCAGTTCTGGAAGCGCGTGCTGTACCCGTTCGCCTGCCTCGTGATGGTGGCGCTCGCGCTGCCCTTCGCCTACCTGCACGCGCGCGCCGGCGGCGTCAGCGTCAAGGTCTTCGGCGGCATCATGCTGGGCATCAGCTTCGTGCTGTTGAACAACGTCGTCGGCCACCTCGGCCAGCTGCACGACTGGACGCCCTGGATCGCCGCCTCGGTGCCCAGCGTCGTCTACCTGCTGCTGTCGATGTCGGCCTTCGCCTGGCTCGTGAGGTACCGCTGATGACCCGTGCCATCGTCCTGCTCGCCCATGGCGCCCGCGACCCGTCGTGGGCCACCCCGTTCGAGACCGTCGCCGCGCGCGTGCGCGAGAAGGCACCGCTCACCCAGGTGCGGCTCGCCTTCCTCGAGCTGATGTCGCCCGACCTCGCGACCGCGGGCGACGAGCTCGCCGCCGCCGGATGCGCGCACGTCGACGTCGTGCCGGTCTTCCTGGGCGGCGGCGGCCACGTCCGGCGCGACGTCCCCGTGCAGCTCGACGCGCTTCGCGCGCGCCATCCCCAGGTCGCCTGGAGGCTGCATCCCGCGCTCGGGGAGACGCCGCACGTGATCGCCGCGCTGGCGGACGCCGCGGTCGACCTCGCCGGGCTCGCGTTCGCGGTGCCGCACGACCCGCAGGACGGCGTCGGCACATGAACCTGCACCAGTTCCGCTTCGTGCAGGAGGCCGTGCGCCGCAACCTCAACCTCACCGAGACCGCGAAGGCCCTGTTCACCTCGCAGCCGGGGATCTCCAAGGCCATCCTCGAGCTGGAGGAGGAGCTCGGCGTCGACCTGTTCGTGCGCCACGGCAAGCGCCTGCGCCGCGTCACCGAGCCGGGGCGCGAGGTGCTCAAGGCGATCGACGTGATCCTGCGCGAGGTCGCCAACATGAAGCGCATCGGCGAGGAGTATTCCAAGCAGGACGCCGGCACGCTGTCGATCGCGGCCACGCACACGCAGGCGCGCTACGTCCTGCCCGAGCCGGTGGCGCAGCTGCGTCGGCGCTTCCCCAAGGTGCAGGTCAGCCTGCACCAGGGCTCGCCGGCGGAGGTCGCGCAGATGCTGCTGGACGGCACCGCCGACATCGGCCTGGCCACCGAGTCGCTCGCAGAGCCCGAGGACCTCGTCACCCTGCCCTGCTACGAGTGGGAGCACGTGATCGTGATGCGCGCCGACGACCCGCTCGCGCAGGCGGACAAGATCTCGCTCGAGCAGCTCGCCGAGCAGACGCTCATCTCCTACCACCCGAGCTTCACCGGCCGCCGCCGCATCGACGCCGCCTTCGCGCAGCGCCGCCTGAAGCCCAACATCGCGCTCGAGGCGATCGACTCGGACGTCATCAAGACCTACGTGCGAGCCGGCCTGGGCGTAGGCATCGTCGCCGAGATGGCCGTGCGCGACGACCCGCCCGGCGGCGACCTCGTGCACAAGCCCGCGGGCGTCCTCTTTGGCCGCAACGTCACGCGCGTCGCGTTCCGCCGCGGCGCCTACCTGCGCGGCTTCGTGCTGACCTTCGCGGAGCTGCTGTCCGACCGCATCACCCGTCCACTGCTGCTGAAGGCGCTGGGCGGCGAGGGAGAGAACTATGAACTCTGACCGCCGCGCCTCGACCGCCGAATCCCTGCTCGCGCGCGGCGCCGAGGCCGGTCAGGCCGTGCCGAGCCGCCTGCCGGCCGTCGGCACGACCATCTTCACCGTGATGTCCGCGCTTGCCGCAAGGACCGGCGCGATCAACCTCGGCCAGGGCTTTCCCGACTTCGACTGCGATCCCGCGCTCGTCGACGCGGTCGCGGCGGCCATGCGCGCAGGCCACAACCAGTACCCGCCGATGATCGGCGTGCCGGCGCTGCGCGAGGCGATCGCGGCCAAGGTGGAGGCGACGACCGGCCGCCGCTACGACCCCGAGGCGGAGATCACCGTCACCGCCGGCGCGACGCAGGGCCTGCTGTCGACCATCCTCGCGCTGGTGCACCCGGGCGACGAGGTCGTGGTGCTGGAGCCGTGCTACGACAGCTACGGGCCGTCCATCGAGCTCGCGGGCGGGCGCATCGTGCGCGTCGCGCTGACGCCGGGCACCTGGCGGCCCGACTTCGACGCCCTCGCCGCGGCGCTCACGCCGCGCACGCGCCTCGTGATCGTCAACACGCCGCACAACCCGAGCGGCACGGTCTGGACGCAGGACGAGCGCGCGCGGCTCGCCGAGGTGCTGCGCCCGACGCGCGCGCTGGTGCTGTCCGACGAGGTCTACGAGCACATGGTCTTCGACGGCCGGGCGCATGCGAGCGTCTCGGGCGATCCGGAGCTCGCCGAGCGCAGCGTGGTCGTCTCGAGTTTCGGCAAGACCTTCCACGTGACGGGCTGGAAGGTCGGCTACGTGGCCGCGCCGGCGGCGCTGATGCGCGAGTTCCGCAAGGTGCACCAGTTCAACGTGTTCACCGTGAACTCGGCGATGCAGCACGGGCTGGCCGCCTACCTCGCCGACCCGGGGCCGTGGCAGGGGCTCGCGGCGTTCTACCAGGCCAAGCGGGATTTCTTCCGCGCCGGCCTCGCGCCGACGCGCTTCAGGCTGCTCGCCTGCGAGGGCAGCTACTTCCAGTGCGTGGACTACTCGGCGATCTCCGACGAGCCCGACGCCGCCTTCTGCGAGCGCCTGACCACCGGCATCGGCGTCGCCGCGATCCCGATGTCGGCGTTCTACGAGGCCGCGCCCGACATGCACGTGATCCGCTTCTGCTTCGCCAAGCGCGAGGAAACGCTCGCCGCCGCGCTGGAGCGCCTGCAGCGTCTCTGACGAATCCGAAGCGCCGCTGCCCGGCCCCCCGCGGCGGGGACGCCCGGCTTGTATCTTCCAAACAGACCAGCGCGGTAGAGTCTGAATGCCGTTGAGGCAACCAGACCGGCCCGTGTAGTTTGTTCCCGGCTAGGGTGTTCGAGCCCGTCACTGAGTAAAGAGCGCACGGCTGCCGTGCTGGTCTT
>DASVLN010000819.1:0-2747 GCA_036384855.1 Burkholderiaceae bacterium
TCGGCGTCACCGGCCTGGGCTCGTCGACAGACTACCTCACCCGGTACCTGGTGCTCAGCGCCGGCGCGCACCCGGGCGAGCTCGCGACGACCGGCATGGGCTCGGGCACCGGCTTCATCGCGGCGCTCGCCGCGGGCCGCATCGACGCCGGCATGACCAGCGATCCGACCGTCACGTCGGCGGTGCGCGGCGGCCATGCGCGCCTGCTCGTCGACCTGCGCACGCCCGCGACCAGCGAGGCCGTGCTCGGCGGCCCCTATCCCGGCGCATGCCTGTACATGTCGACCAGCTGGGTCGAGTCGCACCGGCCGCTGGTGCGCCGCGTCGCAGCGGCGCTGGTGCGCGCGCTGCGCTTCATCGCCTCGCACAGCGCGGAAGACATCGCCCGCGCCGCCCCGCCGCCGCGCGAGGTCGACCTCGAGACCTGGGTCGCCGCGCTGCGCGAGAGCAAGCCCGGCTTCACCGCCGACGGCGCGATGCCGCCGCAGGGGCCGGAGACCGTCATGCGCGTGCTGGCCGTGGCCGACCGCGCGGTGCGCGGCAAGCCGGTCGACCTCGCCCGCACCTGGACGGGCGAGTTCGTCGCCGACATCCCCTGAGGCCCGCGGACGACTCCGACACGCCCGGCCCATCCACAGGCTCCGATTCCGCCCATGCGCATCCTCCTCGTCGAAGACAACCGCACCCTGGCCGAGTGGCTGCAGCGCACGCTGGTGAAGGACCAGTACGCCGTCGACCTCGTCGACAACGGCGTCGACGCCGACCTCGTGCTGCGCACCGAGGCCTACGACCTCGTGATCCTCGACCTCTCGCTGCCGCGCATGGACGGCCCCGAGGTGCTGCGCCGGCTGCGCGCGCGCGGCAACCGCACGCCCGTGATGATCCTGACTGCCAACAACACGATCAGCAGCCGCGTGAGCGAGCTCGACCACGGCGCGGACGACTACGTGGCCAAGCCCTTCGAGGTCGAGGAGCTGGAGGCGCGCATCCGCGTGTTGCTGCGGCGCTCGTCGAACGTCGCCAACCCGCTGCTGGAATGCGGCAGCCTGCGCTACGACACCAATTCGCGCGAGTTCTCGCTCGCCGGCGAGCCGCTCGCCCTGCCGCGACGCGAGCACGCGATCCTCGAGTCGCTGATCATGCGCTCGGGCACGACGCTGTCCAAGCAGGCGCTCTGCCAGCGCATGGAGACGCTGGACGTCGACGTCTCGCCCGAGGCGGTCGAGGTCTACGTCCACCGCGTGCGCCGCAAGCTGGACAACGCCGACGTCGCGATCGTCACGCTGCGCGGCCTCGGCTACCTGCTGCGGCCCGTCGACCGGAGCGCGCAGTGAGCGCACGACGGGCGCTCGCACCGCAGGCCGCCCGGCCGGAGGCATCGCGATGAGCAGCCTGCGCGCGCAGCTGCTCGCGTGGGTGCTCGTGCCCGTGGGATGCGCCGTCGCGATCAACGGCTGGATCGCGCACGACAGCGCCTACGAGCGAGCCGACGCGCGCCAGGACACGCTGCTGGCCGGCGCCGCGCGCATCATCGCGGAGCGCGTCGCGGTCGACGAGGGCCAGGGCGACGTGCCGCCGGCGGCGCTGGAGCTGTTCCAGGGCGATCCGCAGGACGCCGTCTGGTACCGCGCCACCGACGACCGCGGCCGCACGCTGATCGGCACGGCGGAGCTGCCGCTGCCGCCGTCGAAGCTCCAGCCCGAGCACCCGGTCTTCTTCCGCGCGTCGGTGCGCGGGCGCCCGGTGCGGATCGCCGCCTACCTGCAGCCGATCATGGGCGAGCCGGCCGACCGGCGCGCGGTCGTGGAGGTCGCGCAGACCCTCGTCGCCCACGACGGCATCGCCCGCCGCTTCTGGACCCACGGCGTGCTGCAGCAGCTCGGCCTCCTGCTGCTCGTGACGGCGCTCATCCTGCTGGGCCTGCGGCGCGGCCTGCGCCCGGTGCTGGAGCTGCGCGACGCCGTCACGCGCCGCCCCGCCGGCGCCACCGAGCCGCTGCGCCACGGCAACGTGCCCGAGGAGTTCATGCCGCTGGTCGACGCGATCAACGCCTACGGCCGTCGCCTGACGCACTACACCGAAGCCCAGCGCGTCTTCATCCAGAACGCCGCGCACCAGCTGCGCACGCCGTTCACGCTGCTGCAGACGCAAGCCAGCTTCGCGCTGCGCGCGCGCGACGACCAGGCGCGCCACGAGTCGCTGATCGCCATCCGCCGCACCATCCACCAATCGGCGCGGCTCGTGAACCAGCTGCTCGTGCTGTCGGCGGCCGAGGCGCGCGCCGACGGCGAGCGGCGGCTGGACGTCGTCGACCTGCGGCCGCTGGTGCAGGAAGTGCTCGAGGACCTCGCCGCCGCCGCGGAGGCCAAGCGCATCGACCTCGGCCTGGACGAGGCGGACGCCGACGTGCGCGCCCTGGGCCGGCGCGTGGCGCTGCGCGAGATCTTCATGAACCTCGTCGACAACGCGATCCGCTACACGCCGGCCGGCGGCATCGTCACCGTGCGCCTCACGCGCGACACAGACCGCGCGACCGTGGTCGTCGAGGACGACGGTCCCGGCATCCCGCAGGCGCAGCGCGAGTTCGTCTTCGAGCGCTTCGCCCGCCTGAGCGACAGCGACTCCGATGGCTGCGGCCTGGGCCTGGCCGTGGTGCGCGAGCTCGCGACCGCGCTGGACGCGCGCGTGGAGCTCGCAACCGCGACCGGCGGCCGCGGCCTCGCGGCGATCGTGCGGCTGGCGGCGGC
>DASVLN010000820.1:0-3113 GCA_036384855.1 Burkholderiaceae bacterium
GGCCGCGCCCCGGGCGCATGCGCACCGCATCGCGATCCTGCTGTCCGACTTGCGCAACCCGTTCTTCGCCACGATCGCGCGCAGCTTCGAGCAGCGCCTGCGCGCGCTCGACCCGGGCGACGGGCCGCTGGACGTCCTGTCCGCCGGCTTCGACCCGGAGCGCCAGGCGCAGCAGCTCGCGGCCCAGCTGCGCGCCGCGGTCGACCTCGTCGTCGTGACGCCCATCGACGCCCGCTCGCTCGGCCCGCACGTGGCCGAGGTGCGCCGCGCCGGCATGCGCGTGATCGCCGTCGACTCGCGCGTGGAGGGCGCCGACCTCGTCATCACCACCGACAACGCCGCCGCCGCCGAGATGGCCTGCGACGAGCTCGTCGCGCAACTGCACGGGCAGGGCCGGATCGCGATCGTCGACGGCCCGCCCAACAGTGCCGACATCGATCGCCTGCAGGGGTGCGACCGCGTGCTGCGGCGCCACCCGGGCATCAGCGTCGTGGCGCGCACCTCGAACGCGGGCGGCTCGCGCGAGGGCGGCTTGGAGCGCATGGTCGCCGTGATGGCGGCCAACCCGCGCATCGACGGCGTGTTCGCGATCAACGACCTCACGGCGCTGGGCGTCGAGCAGGCGGCGCGCGAGGCCGGCCGCGACGAGATGATCGTCACCAGCGTCGACGGCTCGCCCGCGGTCGTCGAGCGCCTGAAGGACGCGCGTTCGCTCATCGCCGCCAGCGCCTCGCAGGATCCGGCGCGCATGGGCGTGCTCGCGGCGCAGGGCGCGGCGGCGCTGCTGCGCGGCCAGGCGCCCGCGCAGCCGCAGGTGTTGCTGAAGCCGACGCTCGTGACGCGCGCCAACGTCACGCGCTATCGCGGCTGGTGACGCGGGACGCGACGACCATGGCCGCGGCCTCCGACAACGCGGGACGCTTCCCGCTGCGCATCCGCCGCGGCAGCCTGCGGCGGCGCTGGTTCGTGGCGATCACCATCCTCGGGGGCGCGACGGCGCTGCTCGCCGCGGCGGGCGTCGTCGCGCTGCGCGACACCGGACGACAGCTCGCGTCCTACAACGAGCAGGTGCTGCCCGACGTTGCCAAGTCGCTGGAGCTCGCGGAGCGGGTCTCGCACCTCGCCGCCACCGCGCCCTACGTCGCGGAGGCCGCGATCGCCTCCAAGCTGAACCAGGAGAGCGCCGAGCTGAAGAAGCTGCAGGCCGAGGTCGGGCGGCAGGCCGTCTCGCCGTCGCTGCGGGCGCAGACGAGCGACCTGTCGCCGGTGCTGTCGGCGCTGCAGACCAGCATCGACGAGCTGATCCGCGTCAAGCGCGAGGACCTGTTCCTGCGCGAGGACCTGCGCGCGCAGCTGTTCGTGCTCGACGAGCTGCGCACGCGCGCGCGCGCGGCGCGGCCGGCGTGCCCGGCCTCGATCGAGCTCGCGTCGCGCACCGCGCAGCTCGCGGCCGGGGCGCTCGGCACGACGGAGGTCGACCAGCTGCGCGACGAGTTCGCGGCCAGCCTCGGCGCGATGCGCGGGCCGGATGCCGCGCGCTGCGAGGCGGACCGGCTCTCGGCCGCGGCGACGGCGATCTTCGGGCTGCGGCGCTCGGTGCTCGCGCAGGAGGATCGCAAGGCCTACCTGCTCGCCTACACGCGCGTGCTGTCCGATTCGGTGACGGCCTCCGCCAACCGGCACGTCGCCCGCATCGAGCGCGAGCTCTCGGAGCGCCAGGCCGCGATCCAGCTGGCCATCCGCACCGGCACCATGGGCATCGCGATCGTCTCCGCGGTCGCGCTGGTGGTGCTGCTCGGCACCGCCTTCGTCGTGCGGCGCTCGCTCGCGCAGCTCGACTCGGTGACGCGCGCGATGACGAGCCTCGCGGCGCGCGACGCCCACGGCGGCGCCGGCGAGGCGGCGAGCCACGACGAGGTCGCGCAGCTGATCGCCGCGTTCGACGTCTTCCGCGACAACGCGCTCGCGATGCGCGGCATGGCGGCGAGCCTGTCGGAGCAGACGCGGCTGCTGGAGACGGTCTTCGACAGCATCAACGACGGCCTGAGCGTGTTCGACCGCGACCACCGGCTGGTGGCGTGGAACCCGCGCTACCTCGAGCTGCTGGAGCTGCCCGCCTCCGCCGTGCGCGCCGGCAGCCGGCTCGAGGACATCCAGGCCCTGGTGCGGCTGGAGGTCAAGCCCGCCGCCGACGCGCCCGGCTCGGCGATCGGCGAATGGAACGCGCGGCGCGCGCGTTCGCCGCACTCGCTGGAGGCGACGCTGGGCAGCGGCCGCATCCTCAGCCTGCGCAGCCAGCCGATGCCCGACGGCGGCTTCGTCACGCTCTACGGCGACCTCACCGAGCGCCGCGCCGTCGACGCGCAGCTGCGCCAGAGCCAGAAGATGGAGGTGCTGGGCCAGCTCACCGGCGGCGTCGCGCACGACTTCAACAACCTCCTCGCGGCCATCATGAGCAACCTGCAGCTGCTGGAGGCCGAGGCCTCGCTGTCGCCGGCCGTCCAGCGCATCGTCGGCCGCGCGGCCAAGGCCTCCGAGCGCGCCGCCTCGCTGACGCGCCGCATGCTCGCCTTCGCCCGCCGGCAGCCGCTGCGGCCGGAGGCGGTCGACGTCGACGCCGCCATCGCCGAGCTGCGCGACCTCGTCAAGCACTCGGCCGGGCACGCGATCCGCATCGAGATGTCGCACGGCGCCGGCGGCGCGCTCGTCTCCATCGACCGCGGCCAGCTCGAGAACGCCCTGCTGAACCTGACGCTCAACGCCGGCGCGGCGATGCCCCACGGCGGCGAGCTGCGCTTCGTCACGCGCGTCGTCGACGCCGGCGAGCGGGTGCATCCGGCCGGCATGGCGGTGGAGATCGAGGTTGCGGATACGGGGGTGGGCATGTCCGACGCCGTGCGCGAGCGCATCTTCGAGCCCTTCTTCACGACCAAGCGCTCCGAGGGCAGCGGCCTCGGGCTGAGCATCGTCTACGGCTTCGTCAAGCAGAGCGGCGGCGACGTGCGCGTGGCGAGCCGGCCGGGCGAGGGCACGCGCTTCACGATCGTGCTGCCCGTGCTCGCGCAGGCGCCCGTGCGCCTGCCCGCGCCCGCGTCGGCCGCCTCGCAGGTGCC
>DASVLN010000821.1:0-1639 GCA_036384855.1 Burkholderiaceae bacterium
ACCGCCGCCACCGTAGCCGCCGCCACCCGAGCGGCCACCGCCGCCGTAGGGGCTGCGCGGGGCGCCGCTGAAGCCGCCCGGACGCTCTTCACGAGGACGCGCCTCGTTCACGACCACGGGACGGCCTTCCAGGGGCTGGCCGTTCATGCCGTTGATGGCGGCTTGCGCCTCGGCATCCGAACCCATCTCCACGAAGCCGAAGCCCTTGGAGCGGCCGGTTTCGCGATCCATCATGACCTTGGCAGACGTGACGGTGCCGAACTGGCCGAACGCTTCTTGCAGCGACTCATCGCGCACGCTGTAGGCGAGGTTGCCTACGTACAGTTTGTTTCCCACTGGGGAGCCCTTTCAGAGAAATAGAACCATGTGGAGCTTCAACCCAGCGTGAACCATCAAGCGAAGGCGCCGCGTCCAGACACAGCATCGACGGGAGACGATTGCTCGAAGCGACCGCCGCCCTCGAATTGATTATGGGCCCAACGAACCACGGAAAGCAAAGCGCAGTCAAGGAATTTGTTGTTTTGTCGTTGCCGAGCGGTGAATGCTGTGTTTTCCCCATCAGATGGCGTGTGAAGGAGCCGTGGAACCAGGGTTTCAACTGACGGGTTTTCCCGGAAAAGCGCGTCATCGCGTTGCCCGGGAGCGCGAAGTACCGTGCATGAATCGTCCGCAGCGAGGCGAGAATCGGCCATGGACCTGATCAAGCCCCTGATTGCCCTGCTCGCGATCGTCAACCCCGTGGGCGCGATCCCGTTCTTCCTGCACTTCACGCAGAACCTCACCCGCCAGCAGCGCCAGCGCACGATCCGCGTCTCCTCGCTCAGCGCCTGCCTGGTCGTGGCGGTCAGCGCCGTGGCGGGCCTGAAGATCATCGACTTCTTCGGCATCTCGATCGCCTCCTTCCAGGTCGGCGGCGGGTTGCTGCTGCTGATCTCGTCGATGAACATGCTCAACGCGCAGCAGGCCGAGAGCCGCGGCACCGACGTCGGCGACGGCCAGGCGAAGGCCGACGCCGGCGACTCGATCGCCGTGGTGCCGCTGACGATCCCGCTGCTGACCGGCCCGGCGACGATCTCGACCATGGTCATCTATGCCGAGAAGACGCGCACGCTGGTCGAGCACGCCGTGCTGGTGGGGTACGGCGTCGTCATCGGGCTCGCGACCTTCCTCGTGTTCACGGCCTCGGGCCGCATCGCGCGCGTGCTCGGCCGCACCGGCATCAACGTGATGACCCGGCTGATGGGCCTGATCCTCGCCGCGATGGCGGTCGAGCTCCTCGCCGACGGCCTGACCAAGCTCTTTCCCGCGCTCGGCCGCGCGATGACGAATTGAACGCGCGCATCCTGCTGCTGGAGGACGACCCGGCCATCGCCGGCACGGTGGCGTTCGCGCTGCAGCGGGAGGGCTTCGAGGTCGAGCATGCGCCGCTGGCCGGCCTCGCCCGGCGCAGCGCGCTCGCGGGCGCGCCCGCGCTGGCCATCCTCGACGTCGGCCTGCCCGACGGCAACGGCCTCGATCTCTGCCGCGAGTGGCGGCAGGGCGACTCGCCCGCGCTGCGCACGCTGCCGGTGCTGATGCTGACGGCACGCGCCGAGGAGCTCGACCGCGTCGTCGGGCTGGAGCTCGGCGCCGACGATTA
>DASVLN010000822.1:0-1745 GCA_036384855.1 Burkholderiaceae bacterium
GGATCGCCACGCCGAGCGCCGCGGCGACGGCCTGGCATTCGTCCACGACGTCGCGCATGGTGGCCTCGATGCCGGCCCTGCGGCGATCGCCGGCGCGGCGCTCGTGCTGGTGTGCGTGAAGTCGACCGACACCGCGTCGGCAGCGGACGCCATGCGCGCGCACCTGGCGCCGGGCGCACGGGTGCTCAGCCTGCAGAACGGCGTCGACAACGCGCCGCGGCTCGAGGCGGCGCTGGGCGTGCCGGTCGCGCCGGCGGTGGTCTATGTCGCCAGCGAGATGGCCGGGCCCGGCCACGTGCGGCACATGGGCCGCGGCGAACTCGTGATCCCGGACGCGCTCGATGGCGCGGCGGGGCTGACGTCCGGCGAGATCGTCGCCCTGTTCGCGGGCGCCGGCGTGCCGGTCGAGACCTCGGGCAACGTCGTCGGCGCGCTCTGGGCCAAGCTGGTGCTGAACTGCGCCTACAACGCGCTCTCGGCGATCACCGACACGCCCTACGGTCGCCTCGTCGCGCTGGCCGGCATCGAGGCCACCATGCGCGACGTCGTGGACGAATGCCAGGCCGTCGCCGCGGCGCTCGGCGTGGCGATCCCGGGCGACGTGCGCGAATCGGTTGCCCGCATCGCGCGCACGATGCCTGGGCAGGTCTCGTCCACCTGCCAGGACCTGCGCCGCGGCAAGCCCAGCGAGATCGACCACCTGAACGGCCATGTCGCCGCCGAGGGCGCGCGCCTGGGCGTCGCGACGCCGGTCAACCGGGCGCTGCACGCGATCGTCAAGGCGCTGGAGGCGCGGCGGGCGGGATGAGCGTGGGCGGGTCCCAGTCGTCCGGCTCGCCGCGAAGGTGGAAGACGGCGACCACCGCGGCGAGCAGCAGCGCGGGCAGCACCAGGACCAGGCCGACGAGCAGCATGCCCACGCCTTGTCCCAGCGTGCCGCCGACGGTCAGCGGGAAGAGCGCGTACGACGCGGCGGCCAGCATCCCGCCGACGGTGCAGACCCAGGCGACGATCGTGCGCAAGCGGCGCGGTTCCATGGCCTCATCCCCACAGCGCCGGCTTGTTGACCATCAGCACGTAGATGGCGAGCATCGCGACGAAGGCCGGGTAGCCGAGGGCCTCCCAGAGGCGGGCGTCGCGCGCGTAAGACGGGCTCAATGGGCGGCCGGCGGCGAGGTCGGCGGCCGCGGTGCGGGCCATGCGCACCTGCAGCCAGACGACGGGCAGCCAGCACAGGCCGGCGACGGCGTAGAGGCCCATCGACGCCACGAGCCACGGCGTCGTCAGCGGCCAGCCGGCCATGTGCGCGAGCGCGAAACCGGACAGCGGCTGCACGATGGCGGCCGGCGTCGTGAACCAGGTGTCGGCGCGCACGACGAGGCGGCTGACGACGACGCGTGCCTCGAGGCTCGGCGTGCGGTTCGCGAAGAACAGGTAGAACGCCGTGCCGAAGCCGGTGCCGGCCAGCAGCACGCTGGAGATCACGTGGACGGTCTTGAGGGCGAGGTACGCGTTCACCAGAGGCTCCTTCGCAGCACCACCAGGGCCGCGACGATGGGCAGGTTCTTCAACAGCGGGCCGAGCGGATGCAGCCACAGCCCGGGCAGCAGGACGGTCGCGACGATCGTCAGCACCGCCGTGGCGGCGAGCGCGGCGTCGACCGCGGCGCGGCTGGGTCGCAGCCACAGCCACAGGCCGATCCCGAGGTCGGCCGCGACGCCGCCCCACAGCGCGAGCGCCGCGGG
>DASVLN010000823.1:0-5210 GCA_036384855.1 Burkholderiaceae bacterium
GCGCTGCGCCGCTTCGAAGAGGCCGCGCAGGCGCTGGAGCGCGCCGTCGCCCTCGCGCCGGCGCACGTGGAGGCATGGTTCTCGCTGTCGCTCGCGCTGCAGGACCTGCGCCGCCTGGACGACGCCGCGGCAGCGCTGGAGCGCGTGCTGTCGCTGCAGCCCGGCCGGCCCGACGCGCTGGTCAATCTCGGCATCGTGCGCCAGGAGCAGGGCCGGCTCGACGACGCGATGCGGGCCTACGGCCGCGCGTACCGTCGCCACGAAGACACCTTCGGGCGCATCGCCCACGCGCTCGCGACGCCGGGCACCGGCGCGTTGTGGCTGGACCTCGACGCGCTCAAGGCCGCGCTGCGCGCCGCCGTCTGATCAGCGCTGCCGGCTGCGATACCCCTTGCGGTACACGCCGGGGCCGCCCATGATGCGGTTGGCCAGCGCCTCGTAGCCCGCGACCTGCGCCTCGCCCATCGCCTCGACCACCAGCCCCGGCGCCTCGCGAGGCACCACGCAGCATTGGGCGACCGGCGTGCCGCGGGCAAGCACGCCCTCGAAGTCCGGATCGATCCAGACGGCCGGGAAATTGATGCCGACGTCGTGGAACCGGTCGGCGTCGACGAGCCCCGTGACGAGCCGGAACGGCAGGTCGTCGCGGTTGACCGGGTGCATCGCGAGCAGCGACCAGCCCGGCTCGAGCTCGACGGTCCAGAAGCTGTTGAACTTCAGCGCCGACCGCCCGCCGTGCGCCAGGGGCGAGCCGGCGAGCTGCGCGGGGACGTGGAAGCTCAGCGGCGCGCGCGGATGGCCGGGCACCGTGGGCTCCGGCAGGTCCCAGTGCCAGGTGAACTTCATCCCGCGCTCGACGACCACGTCGCATGGCAGCGGCAGCACGAAGCCGTGCGACATCGCGTCGACGAAGGGCGGGCACTGCTTGACGGTACGGATCTCGCGCCCGTGCACCGGCGAGGGCACGCGGGGCGCCATCGCGCGCAGCCAGCCGGGCAGCGCGGCCCTCGCGGGCATGGGTCGCGGCAGCCTGTCGATCAGCGCGGGATCGCAACGGAAGACGATGTTCATGGCGAGGCCGAGGATACGCGAGCGCGCGTCGGCAGCGACGGAAAACGCCCCGCCGGCTCGCACCGGCGGGGCGCTGAAGGGCCGCGACCGACCCTTCACCAGGCCGCGGCTTGGAGACAAGCGGTCAGCGCACCTTGCCGGCCTTCCAGGCGTTCAGCAGCGTGTCGTAGGAGATGGTCTCGCCCTTGGGCTTCTCGTTGGGCAGCTTGGCCCACGGCGCCTCCTTGTTGCTCAGCCACTTCGAGGGCGCGCTCTTCGGGTTGAGCTTGGGCGCGCAATGCGCCATGCCGGCGCGCTGCAGGCGGGCCATCACGTCGTCCATCTCGCCCGCCAGGCTGTCCATCGCCTGCTGCGGCGTCTTCTCGCCGGTGACGGCCACCGCCACGTTCTTCCACCAGAGCTGCGCGAGCTTGGGGTAGTCGGGGACGTTGTTGCCGGTCGGCGTCCACGCCACGCGCGCGGGGCTGCGGTAGAACTCGATCAGGCCGCCGTACTTGGCCGCGTTCTTCGTGAAGTAGTCGGAGTGGATGTCCGAGTCGCGGATGAACGTGAGGCCGGTGATCGACTTCTTCAGCGACACCGTCTTGGACGTCACGAACTGCGCGTACAGCCACGCGCCGAGCTCGCGGTTCGGATCGGCCGACTTCAGGAACGTCCACGAACCGACGTCCTGGTAGCCGTTCTGCATGCCTTCCTTCCAGTAGGGGCCGTGCGGGCTCGGGGCCATGCGCCACTTGGGCGTGCCGTCCGCGTTCACGACGGGCAGGCCCGGCTTGATCATGTCCGCGGTGAAGGCGGTGTACCAGAAGATCTGCTGGGCGATCTGGCCCTGCGCGGGCACCGGGCCGGCCTCGCCGAAGGTCATGCCCATCGCCTGCTTGGGCGCGTACTTCTTCATCCAGTCGATGTACTTGGTCGTCGCGTACACCGCCGCGGGCGAGTTCGTGCCGCCCCCGCGCTCGACCGACGCGCCCACCGGCGTGCACTTGTCGTCGGCGACGCGGATGCCCCACTCGTCGACCGGCAGGCCGTTGGGGATGCCCACGTCGGCCTCGCCGGCCATCGACAGCCAGGCGTCGGTGAAGCGCCAGCCCAGCGACGGATCCTTCTTGCCGTAGTCCATGTGGCCGTAGATCGGCTTGCCGTCGATCGTCTTCACGTCGTCGGTGAAGAACTCGGCGATGTCCTCGTAGGCGCTCCAGTTCACCGGCACGCCGAGGTCATAGCCGTACTTGGCCTTGAACTTCGCCTTGAGGTCCGGACGCGCGAACAGGTCGGCGCGGAACCAGTACAGGTTGGCGAACTGCTGGTCGGGCAGCTGGTACATCTTGCCGTCCGGCGCCGTCGTGAAGCTGGTGCCGATGAAGTCCTTCAGGTCCAGCTGCGGGTCCGTGAACTCCTTCCACGGGCCGGCCATCTGGTCGGTCAGCGCCCAGGCCGTGCCATACCGGTAGTGGGTACCGATATGGTCCGAGTCGTTGATCCAGCCGTCGTAGATCGACTTGCCGGACTGCATCGAGGTCTGCAGCTTCTCGACGACGTCGCCCTCCTGCATGATCTCGTGCTTGACCTTGATGCCCGTGATGTCCTCGAAGGCCTTCGCGAGCGTCTTGGATTCGTACTCGTGCACGGTCAGCGTCTCGGAGACGACCGACACCTCCTTGACGCCGCGGGCCTTGAGCTTCGCGGCGGCGTCGATGAACCACTTCATCTCCGCCATCTGCTGGTCCTTGCTCAGCGTCGAGGGCTGGAACTCGCTGTCGATCCATTTCTTGGCCTCTGCCTCGCCGGCCCACGCGCCCTGGCCGGCGACCAGGGCGGCGGCCGCAAAGGCCACGGCATGAAAGCGCATCTGCATTGCTGTCTCCTAGGTGCCTTCCCCGTTTGGTGTGACGGAGACGGCCGGGGAAGGACCCGCCGTCGCCGCTGTGATGTCGCGCCTCGCGCGGCGCCTAGCCCTTGCGCATGATCAGCGCCAGCAGCGCCATGGACAGGCCGAAGCTCCACCAGACCGAGGGCTCCTGCTCGAGGTTGAGCCAGGTCATCAGCTTCTCGCCCATCGCGACGAAGCCGAGGTTGACCCACGCGGCCGCCATGAGGCCGATGAACAGGCGGTCGCCGCGCGTCGTGGCGATCGGCAGGAAACCGCGCCGCAGGGTCGTGGGCGAGCGGATCTCCCAGATCGTCATGCCCACGAGCATCAGCGCGATGCAGACGAAGAAGACGGCGACCGGCAGGGTCCATTCCATCCAGGCGAACATTGCAGTCCTTTCGAAGTCGTCAGACGCGCCCCATCGCGAAGCCCTTGGCGATGTAGTTGCGCACGAACCAGATGACGATGGCGCCCGGCACGATGGTGATCACGCCCGCCGCGGCCAGCGTGCCCCAGTCCATGCCCGCGGCCGAGACCGTGCGCGTCATCACCGCGACGATCGGCAGCGCGTTGACGCTGGTCAGCGTGCGCGCCATGAGCAGCTCGACCCAGCTGAACATGAAGCAGAAGAACGCCGCCACGCCGATGCCCGCCTTGATCAGCGGCACGAAGATCGTCAGGAAGAAGCGCGGGAAGGAATACCCGTCGATGTAGGCGGTCTCGTCGATCTCGCGCGGGATGCCGCTCATGAACCCCTCCAGGATCCACACCGCCAGCGGGACGTTGAACAGCAGGTGCGCCAGCGCCACCGCGATGTGCGTGTCCATCAGCCCGAGCGTCGTGTAGAGCTGGAAGAACGGCAGCAGGAAGACCGCCGGCGGCGTCATGCGGTTGGTGAGCAGCCAGAAGAAGACGTGCTTGTCGCCGAGGAACGAGTAGCGCGAGAACGCGTAGGCCGCCGGCAGCGCCACCAGCAGCGAGATCACCGTGTTCATCGCGACGTACTCGAGCGAGTTGATGTAGCCCGAGTACCAGGCCTCGTCGGTGAAGATCGTGCGGTAGTTGTCCCAGGTGAAGTGGCGCGGCCAGAGGCTGAACGCGCCGAGGATCTCCTCGTTGGTCTTCACCGACATGTTCACCATCCAGTACACCGGCAGGATCGCGAAGGCCAGGTACAGGACGAGGAACAGCGTGCGCTTCTTGAAGCGGCGGTCATCCATGGGTGCTCTCCCCTTCGGCAACGGTGCCCACGCGCTGCATCCAGGTGTAGAGGACGAAGCACAGCAGCAGGATGATGAGGAAGTAGATCAGCGAGAACGCCGCGGCCGGGCCGAGGTCGAACTGGCCGACGGCCTTCTGCGTGAGGTACTGCGACAGGAAGGTCGTCGCGTCCCCCGGGCCCCCGCCCGTGAGCACGAACGGCTCCGTGTAGATCATGAAGCTGTCCATGAAGCGCAGCAGCACCGCGATCATCAGCACGCCGCGCATCTTGGGCAACTGGATGTAGCGGAAGACGGCGAGCTTGCTGGCGCCGTCGATGCTCGCCGCCTGGTAGTAGGCGTCGGGAATGGCGCGCAGGCCGGCATAGCACAGCAGCGCGACGAGCGGCGTCCAGTGCCAGACGTCCATGGTCAGCACCGTGAACCAGGCGTGGCGCTCGTTGCCGGTGTAGTCGTAGTCGAAGCCCATCGAGGTGAGCGCCTTGCCCAGCAGGCCGATGTCGGTGCGGCCGAAGATCTGCCAGATCGTGCCGACCACGTTCCACGGGATCAGCAGGGAGATCGCCACCACCACCAGCACCGCCGAGGCCTTCCAGCCGCGGGCCGGCATCGCCAGCGCGAGCGCGATGCCCAGCGGGATCTCGACCAGCAGCACCGACAGCGAGAACACGAGCTGGCGCACGAGCGCGCCGTGCAGGTCGTCGTCGCGCATGACCTGCTTGAACCAGTCGGTGCCGACGAAGACGTGGCGCTCGGGCGAGATGATGTCCTGCACCGAGTAGTTCACTACCGTCATCAGCGGCAGCACCGCGGAGAACGCGACGCAGACCACCACCGGCAGGATCATCAGCCAGGCCTTCTGGTTGACGGGCTTGATCATCGGGCGTCTCCTTGCGCGGCCGCGGCCTCGGCGGGGCGGTCGACCAGTCGTTCGTCGCGGTAGAAGCAGGTGTGCGGGCCGACGACCTGCAGCCACGCGATGCCGCCGGCGGCGGGCGCGGCCTCGTGCATCGGCAGGCGCGCGCGCACCAGCGCGTCGCCCTCGG
>DASVLN010000824.1:0-2006 GCA_036384855.1 Burkholderiaceae bacterium
GCCCCATCGACGCGCTCGCGCGCCGCGGCCTGGGCCGCCGCCGCGGCGCGGCCGCGCTCTGTCAGGGCGACATTGAGCTTGCGGCGGTCGGCGGCATCGACGCTGCGGTCGAGGTAGCCGCGCGCCACCAGCGCGTCGACCAGCTGTCCGGCCGACTGCCTCGAGATGCGCAACTCCCGGATCAGCTGGCCGAGCGGCACGTCGCGATTGCCCAGCGCCAGCCCCCCGATGACGTAGGGCCCGTTGAGGGGCAGGTCCTCGAAGCCGGCCTCGTCCAGCGCACGCCGCATCGCGCGGCCGTATGTGTTGCGTGCATGGCGCAGCAGCGCCGGAGTGACGACGTCGTGATGCCAGGCGCGAGGTTTCATGCCATGAACCATACTATCCAAGTCATGGATAGTCAATTTCGTTTCTTATTTTCCGGCACCCTCCAATGAAAAGCGGCCCCAGGCCATGAGGCCCGGAGCCGCCGAAGCGAGGCGTCGTCGCCGCGAACCGGTCAGTGCACCGTCCGCCCGAACGTGAACTGCCCATCCGCCACGTCGACCGGGATGACGTCCTTCGGCCCGAAGCGGCCCTCGAGGATGAGCCGCGCGACCGGGTTCTCGATCTGCTGCTGGATCGCCCGCTTGAGCGGCCGCGCGCCGAACACCGGGTCGAAGCCGACCTTGGCGATCTCCGACAGCGCCGCCGGTGAGACCTCGAGCACCATGTCCATCTTCGCGACGCGGCTCTCCAGCGTGGCGAGCTGGATCTTCGCGATCGCCTCGATGTTGGCCTGGTCCAGGGCGTGGAACACCACCGTCTCGTCGATCCGGTTCAGGAACTCGGGACGGAAGTGCTGCTTGACCTCGGCCCACACCGCCTCGCGGATGTCCTCCGAGGGCTGGCCGGCCATCCGCATGATCAGGTGCGAGCCGAGGTTGCTGGTCATGACGATCACCGTGTTCTTGAAGTCCACGGTGCGGCCCTGGCCGTCGGTCAGGCGGCCGTCGTCGAGCACCTGCAGCAGCACGTTGAAGACGTCGGGGTGGGCCTTCTCGACCTCGTCCAGCAGCACGACGCTGTAGGGCTTGCGGCGCACGGCCTCCGTGAGCGTGCCGCCCTCGTCGTAGCCGACGTAGCCCGGCGGCGCGCCGATCAGGCGGCTGACCGAGTGCTTCTCCATGAACTCGCTCATGTCGACGCGGATCATGTGGTCCTCGCTGTCGAACAGGAAGCCGGCGAGCGACTTGCACAGCTCCGTCTTGCCGACGCCCGTCGGCCCGAGGAACAGGAACGAGCCGAGCGGCCGGTTCGGGTCCGACAGCCCCGCGCGCGAACGGCGGATGGCGTCGGACACGGCGGTGATCGCCTCGTCCTGGCCGACCACGCGCTCGTGCAGCTTGTCCTCCATCTTCAGCAGCTTGTCGCGCTCGCCCTGCATCAGCTTGCTGACGGGGATGCCCGTGGCGCGCGAGACGACCTCGGCGATCTCCTCGGCGCCGACCATCGTGCGCAGCAGCTGCGGCGAGCTGCCGGACTTCGCCTTGCCGGCCTCGGTGGCCTGCGCCTCGGCCAGGCGCTTCTCGAGGTCGGGCAGCTTGCCGTACTGCAGCTCCGCGACCCGGTTGAAGTCGCCCTTGCGCTTGAGGTTCTCGATCTCGAAGCGCAGCTTGTCGATCTCCTCCTTCAGGTGCGCGGAACCCTGGGCCGCGGCCTTCTCGGCCGTCCAGATCTCCTCGAGGTCGGCGTACTCGCGCTCCAGGCGCGTGATCTCCTCCTCGATCAGGCCGAGGCGCTTCTGCGACGCTTCGTCGGTCTCGCGGCGCACGGCCTCGCGCTCGATCTTGAGCTGGATCATGCGGCGGTCCAGCCTGTCCATGACCTCGGGCTTGGAGTCGATCTCGATCTTGACCTTGGCGGCCGCCTCGTCGATGAGGTCGATCGCCTTGTCGGGCAGGAAGCGGTCGGTGATGTAGCGGTGGCTCAGCTCGGCCGCGGCGACGATGGCCGGGTCGGTGATC
>DASVLN010000825.1:0-2479 GCA_036384855.1 Burkholderiaceae bacterium
AACGGCGCCGGCGCGCGCTCAGGCCAGCTCGGCGAACGCGGCCGGCGAGAAGTCCTTCAGCGACTCGCGCTCGCCCGCGTGCACCTTGCGCGCCCAGGCCGGATCGGCCAGCAGCGCCCGCCCGACGGCCACGAGGTCGAACTCGTCGCGCTCCAGGCGCTCGACCAGCTTGTCCAGGCTCGCCGGCTGCGAGGACTCGCCGCCGAACGCGCCGAAGAAGTCGCCCGTCAGGCCGACCGAGCCCACCGTGATCGTCGTCGCGCCGGTGAGCTTCTTCGCCCAGCCGGCGAAGTTCAGGCCCTCGGGCCCGTCCACGTCCGGGAACTCCGGCTCCCAGAAGCGGCGCTGCGAGCAGTGCAGCACGTCCGCGCCGGCCTCGACCAGCGGCACGAGCCAGTCCGACATCGCGTCCGGCGTCTCGGCCAGGCGCACCGCGTAGGCCTGCTGCTTCCACTGGCTCAGGCGCAGGATGATGGGGAAGTCCGGGCCGACGGCGGCGCGCGCGCTGCGCAGCACCTCGGCGGCGAAGCGGGCGCGCTCCTTGAGCGTCGCGCCGCCGAACGGGCCGCCGCGCGTGTTGGTGCCGGCCCAGAAGAACTGGTCGATCAGGTAGCCGTGCGCGCCGTGGATCTCCAGCGTGTCGAAGCCGAGCCGCTTCGCGTCCCCGGCGGCGCGGCCGAAGGCGGCGATGGTGTCGGCGATGTCCTCCTCCGTCATCGCGCCGCCGCGCTCGGTGCCGGGCGCGAGCAGGCCGGACGGGCTTTCGATGCCCGCAGGCGCGTAGTCCTTCGCGGCCGCGACCGCGCCGACGTGCCAGATCTGCGGGCCCATGCGCCCGCCCGCGGCATGGACGCCGTCGATCACGCGCTGCCAGCCGGCCAGCGCGCGCTCGCCGTGGAAGAACGGGATCGCGGGATGGTTGCGCGAGGCCGGGCGATCCACGACCGTGCCCTCCGACAGGATCAGGCCGACCTCGTTCTCGGCGCGGCGCCGGTAGTAGGCGGCGACGTCCTCGCCGGGCACGCCTTCGGGCGAGAAGGTGCGCGTCATGGGCGCCATGACGATGCGGTTGGCCAGGGACAGCGACTTGACGCGCAGGGGTCGGAACAGGGCGTCGACGCGGGAGGAACTCATGGGTGGTACTCCTTGATATAAATGGAACGATCGCTATGATATTTCTCGTGCCAGCGGCCTGCACGCACAAGGCCATTCGTGCGCCGGCGTGCGGCTGAAACCCTGTTCGACCGCCGGGCGCCCCACGCGCGCCGCTAGAATCGTCCGTTTCGTCCTGCCGCCCGCCAAGGCGGCAGCGCCGGCTCCCTCGCCGCGCGCCGACCACGACCTCCACACGGAAAACGTTCTCCAGATGTTCAACCAGCTCGGCCTGATCGGCTGCGGATTGATGGGCGGCTCGTTCGCCCTTGCGATGAAGAAGGCGGGGCTCGTCAGGCGCGTCGTCGGCTACAGCAAGTCGCCGTCGACGGTGATCCAGGCGCAGAAGATGGGCGTCGTCGACCAGGCCGCGGAGTCCGCGCTGCTGGCGGTCTCCGGCTCGGACATCGTGCTGATCGCCGTGCCGGTCGCCGCCACCGAGGCCACCTTCCGCGCGATCCGCCATCTCGTCACGCCCAACGCGCTGTTCATGGACGTCGGCAGCACCAAGGGCGACGTCGTCGAGGCCGCGCGCCGCGTGCTCAAGGAGCGCATGCCCGCCTTCGTGCCCGCGCATCCCATCGCCGGCAAGGAGGTCGCGGGCATCGCCCACGCCGACGCGACGCTGTACCAGGACTGCCAGGTCGTGCTCACGCCCGTGGCCGAGACCGACATGGGCCTGATCGAGCGCGCCCACGCCGCCTGGCAGGGGATCGGCGCGCACGTGCGCACGATGACGCCCGAGTCGCACGACGCCGCCTTCGCCGCCGTCAGCCACCTGCCGCACCTGATCGCCTTCGCGTCCTACCTCGGCGTCGCGCACCAGGCCGAGGGCGAGCGCTACCTCGAGCTGGCCGGCCCGGGCTTCCGCGACTTCACGCGCATCGCCGCGAGCGACCCGAAGGTCTGGCGCGACATCCTGCTGGCCAATCGCGCGCAGGTGCTCGCGCAGGCCGAGCAGTTCAAGACGACGCTGTTCCAGTTCGAGTCGGCCATGCGCGAGGGCAACGCGGACGCGATCGAGACGCTGATCCGCGAGGCCGCCCAGGGCCGCGGCGCCTGGAAGAAATGACGTACGCGATCCCCTTCCTCGACCTGCCACCGCTGCGCTCGGCCGCCGGTCGCGTGCGCCTGCCGGGCTCCAAGAGCATCTCCAACCGCGTGCTGCTGCTGGCCGGCCTGGCCGAGGGCACCACGGCCGTGCACGACCTGCTCGACTCCGACGACACCCGCGTGATGCTCGCGGCGCTGGAGGCGCTGGGCTGCAGCCTGCGGCGCGACGGCGCGACGGTGCACGTCACCGGGCTCGGCGGGCGCCTGCGCGCGC
>DASVLN010000826.1:0-3076 GCA_036384855.1 Burkholderiaceae bacterium
TGAACCGGCGCTACATGACGCTGGAAGGCCTGCAGACCCTCAGCGATACTCCGCGCACTCGGCTGCCCGCAGTGGCGCGCTGAGCATGTGATCCTCAGCCTGTTCGGGTAAGCGACTTACACCACGGCTTGGGACATCACCGGGTCTTGCCCCACAACAACCCCCCTCGCAGAGCGCACGCTTCGGGGTCAGGGCGTACTCACGGCTTCGAAGTCCCTTCTTGCCAGCCAGTCAAGCCAAGCAAATTGGCCGAACTTCGGTCGCCCGAGCGGCACGTCGAAGCTGATTTGCCGAAATCTCGCCGCTGGCGAGCTGCCTTCGGAAACGCCTCCGAAGCAGGCGCGGCACGGCTACGATCCTCGTTCTGCTTGGCCAAGACTGCTCTGCCCGACGATTTGCGCCGCCCCGCGGTCAACGGCGTGCGGGCCGCCTCCTGATGCACCGCCGCCTTTTCCTCGCCACGCTGCTGCCCGCCCTGCCGCCCGCGACCGCTTTCGCCGGGCGCGAGGCGGCGTCCGCTACCGCCGTCGACACGGGCACGCCGGTGTCGTCGCAGGGAGCCGTTGCGGAGATGACCGGCATCACGCACCGCCCGCTGCGCTTCCCGGCCGACCACGGCGCCCATCCCGACAGCCACATCGAGTGGTGGTACGTCACCGGCTGGCTGCGCGACACGGGCCACCCGAGCGCCGCGCGCCCCGGCAACGCGGACACCACCGCCACGGCGCAAGCCGACGGCGAAGCGGGGGACACCCCCCCGCCGGACTTCGGCTTCCAGGCCACCTTCTTCCGCATGCGCACCGGCCTCGCGCAGGACTCGCCGAGCCGGTTCGCCGCGCGGCAGCTCGTGTTCGCGCACGTCGCGCTGACCGACCTCTCGTCGGGCCGGCCGGCGCATGCCGCGGCGCTGCTGCACGACCAGCGGGCCGCGCGCGAGGGCCTCGGGATCGCCTCGGTGCCGGCCGCCGATGGCGAGCAGGTGGTGCGGCTGCGCGACTGGACGCTCGCCCGTGCGCCCGGCAGCGGCGCCGACGGGCGCTCGTCGCACCTGCGCATCGAGGCCCCGTGCAACGGCTTCGCGCTGTCGCTGGCGCTGGACGGGACCCAGCCGGTGCTGTTGCAGGGCGAGGCCGGCTATTCGCGCAAGGGGCCGCGGCCGGGGCAGGCATCGCGCTACTACAGCGAGCCGCAGTTGCGGGTGCGGGGCCACGTCGGGCGCACCGGTGCGCCGCCGCGAGAGGTAGCGGGCCGCGCGTGGCTCGACCACGAGTGGAGCGACGAGCTGATGTCGCCGGACGCCGCCGGCTGGGACTGGATCGGCATCGACCTGCTCGACGGCGGCGCGTTGATGGCCTTTCGCATGCGCGGCCGCGATGGGCGGCCGGTCTGGGCCGGCGGCTCGCATCGGGACGCGTCCGGCACGCTGCGTGTGTTCGGCCCCGACGAGGTCGAGTTCCGCCCGCTGCGACGCTGGCGCAGCCCGCGCACGCAGGCCGAGTACCCGGTCGAGTGGCAGCTGCGGACGCCCGCCGGTCGCTTTCGCCTGGCCGCGCTGCACGACGACCAGGAGCTCGACAGCCGCGCGTCCACGGGCGCGGTCTACTGGGAGGGCCTGTCGGGCTTGCACGACGAGAACGGCCGCGTCGTCGGCTGGGGCTATCTGGAGCTGACCGGCTACCTGGAGCGCCTGCGCCTCTGACTTGACCCGCAGCGGGGCCGCAGGCGGCGGGCGCTGCCGACATCCGTCCTGCCGGAGCCCACCGGGGCGTCGCCGCGGCTGCCGCCAGCGCGCCAAGCCCGACGCCCGCATCGATGGCGCGAGGCCACCCGCGACCGCACGGCCACCGCATGCCACCGCTTGGATCGCCTTGGGCCGGCCGGGCCGATGCCTCGACGCTCCCAAGGACATTACGCGCGCGCCCCATCGGTGCTTTACTGCCGGGGCCGCCGCGCCATCCCGCGCGACGCGGGCCCCGCGGCACGGCCGTTGCCGCTTGCGGATCCACCCCCTGGAGAGCCCATGAAACCTCAGGACACCTCGACCGACCTGCAGCACATCTATCGCCAGCTCAAGCGCGGACTCGGCCACGAGCTCGTCAATGACGAGAACGTCTTCGCGCTGATCGACCTCGCCGAGCGCGACGGCAACCCGACGATAGCCACCGCGCTGCGCGAATGGCAGGCGCCTTGCAGCGACTCGAACGACGGCCCCCGCCCGACCATGGCGCCCACGCCAGGCTTCAACAAGTTGAACGTCAAGCACTGACGGCACAGACCGTCCCGGCGTCCCGCCCCTGGCGTCCGGCTGCCGCGGGCCGCCGGCGGCCGCCTCACGGCAGGCGTCCGTCGGAAGCGCCCGTTGGCAGGCGCCCGTTGCAGGCGCCTGTCCGTTGGCAGGCGACTCCCCGTCCGGCGACTCCCCGGCTGGCACGCCACTCCTGCGCGGCGCCACGATCCGATGCGCGGAGTGGCGGTCGCGCAGCATGCCGGCCATGCGGGGCGCTACGGCACGAGCCGGCCTGTCGTCGCGATCGAGGGGCCGGTCGGCCGCCCGCGCGATCCGTCGCACGGCACTGGCCGGGCCGCGCCGCGGGGTCTAACCTGCAGGCATCGATCACTCAGGGCTTCACCACGGAGACCACCATGTCTGTCAGCGACGAACTCGGCAAGCTGGGCGACCTGCACCAGCGCGGCATCCTCTCGGACGAGGAATTCGCGAACGCCAAGGCGCGCGTGCTGGGCGGCCCGGCCGCACGCCCGGTGCCTCCCCCGTCCGCCATCCAGGCACTCCGGCGCGACGCGTACGACCGCTGGCTCGGCGGCGTCTGCGGCGGCCTCGGCGTCGCGACCGGCGTACCCTCCTGGGTCTGGCGGCTGATCTTCGTCTTCGGCATGCTGTGCGGCGGCACCGGCCTGCTGCTGTACGTGCTGCTCTGGATCTTCGTGCCGCCGCAGATGCCCTACCTGCCGCCGCAGGATCCCGCGCAGGCGCGCTGAGCGCTGCCCACGGCCGCGCGCGGGCGCCCGCCGCGGGGAAGACAGGCGGCGCCGCCCGCCCCGCGTTGTTCGGGCGCTC
>DASVLN010000827.1:0-1562 GCA_036384855.1 Burkholderiaceae bacterium
ACTGGGCGACGCTGTCGGCGCGCTGGCGCCCGGCGCTGGACGCGCGCATCGCGGAGCTCGTGCGGCTGCGCGACCAGCTCGACGCCTGCATCGGCTGCGGCTGCCTGTCGCTGAAGAAGTGCGCGCTCTACAACCCGGGCGATGCGGCGGCCGCGCAGGGCCCCGGCGCGCGCTTCCTGCTCGCGCCCGCCGCGACGAACCCGGGCGCGGCCTGCGGCGGCTCGTAGAATCCGCGCGAACCATCGACACCTCACGATGCGCATCCTGACCTGGCTCCTGCGGGCCTTCCTCTTCTTCGTGCTGGTCGCCTTCGCGATCAACAACGAGCAGCCGGTGACCCTGAACTGGTTCTTCTCGTACGCCTGGACGGCGCCGCTGGTGCTGATCGTGCTGGTGGCGTTCGCCTCGGGCGCCGTGTTCGGCGTGCTCGCGATGACGCCCAGCTGGTGGCGCCACCGCCGCCGCGCGCGCCGCCTCGAGGCGCCCGCGGCGGCGCCGGCGCCCGCCGTTCCCGCCGCTGCGCCGGCTCCCGACGTCATCGTGGTGCGCGATGGACTTTGACTTCCAGTGGTTCCTGCTGGGCCTGCCCCTGTTCTTCATCCTAGGCTGGGCGGGCTCGCGATTCGACCTGCGCCAGGTGCGGCGCGAGACCCGCAGCGAACCGTCGGCCTACTACAAGGGCCTGAGCCTGCTGCTCAACGAACAGCAGGACAAGGCGATCGACGCGTTCATCGAGACCGTCCAGAACGACCCCGACACCACCGAGCTGCACTTCGCGCTCGGCAACCTGTTCCGCCGCCGCGGCGAGTTCGAGCGCTCGGTGCGCGTGCACCAGCACCTGCTCGTGCGCGCCGACCTGCCGCAGGCCGAGCGCGAGCGCGCGCAGCACGCGCTGGCGCAGGACTTCGTGAAGGCCGGCCTGTTCGACCGGGCCGAGGAGGCCTACAAGGCGCTCGAGGGCACGGCGTACCACACCGAGGCGCGGCTCGCGCTGCTGAACCTGTACGAGCGCTCGCGCGACTGGCGCGCCGCGCTGGAGACGGCGCAGCAGCTCGAGGCCGCCGGCACCGGCTCGTTCGCCCGCCGCATCTCGCATTACTGGTGCGAGCTGGCGCTCGTCGCCGAGGACCAGCACCACGCCGACGAGGCGGGGCGCGCGCTGCAGCATGCGCTCAAGGCCGACCCCGCGTCCGCCCGCCCGTGGGTGATGCAGGGCCAGCGCCTGCTGCGCGCCGGCAAGCCGGCGGAAGCCCTCGACGCCTGGAACGAGCTGCGCCTGCGCGACCCCGGGAGCTTCGCGCTCGTCGCCGCGGATTACGCCGCCGCGGCGCTCGCCTGCGACCGCGCGCCGCTCGCCAAGGCGGCGCTCGAGAAGCTGCTCGCCGACGCGCCGCGCCTGGACTTCCTCGCCGCCTGGGCGAAGCTCGAGCCGGACGCGGAGGTCGTCACGCACCGCTACCGCGAGATGCTGCACCAGCACCCGACCCTGTCGGCCGCGCGCGAGGTGCTGCAGCAGCCGGCCATCGAGGCGTCGGCCCGGGCGGTCGGGCCGCTGGCCGAGC
>DASVLN010000828.1:0-4365 GCA_036384855.1 Burkholderiaceae bacterium
GTGCCACCGCGCTGCTGCTCGCGCTGGCCGCGGCGGCGCTGGTGATGGCGGTGGGCATCGTCGCGACCAGTTCGCGCACCGGCATCCTCGGCGTCGCGCTGCTGGCCCTGTGGGGAATGCTCGATCGCCGGCTCGAACGGCGGGCCCGCGTCGCGCTGCTCGCGCTGCCCGTGGCGGTCGCGGCGGCCTGGCTCAGCGAGGCGCGATGGGCGCGTGCGCATGGCGTGGCCTTCACGCTGGTCGAGCGCGTGAGCAACGACCCGTCGTCGTTTCGCTTCAACATCTGGCACGACGCGCTGCAGCTGATCGCGCAGAACCCGTGGACGGGCGTGGGCTGGGGCAACTTCAACTTCGCGTGGACGCTGTCGCCGTTCGGCTTCCGCCCCGAAGGCCCGACCGACAACGCGCACGATCTCGCGCTGCAGCTGGCCGTGGAGCACTGGCGCTGCTGGTCGGGGCCTTGTGGCGCGGCTTCCGGCGCGCGCGCAGGCTCGCGGGCGCGGACGCCGCGGCGACGGGCTGCGCGCTGGTGATGGTGCTGCAGATCGGCATGCACAGCCTGCTCGAGTACCCGCTGTGGTACGTCTACCTGCTGTATCCCGCCGCGTGGGCCTGGGGACTGCTGCTGGGCGCCGGGGCGCGTGCCGAGCCCGAGGCGATCGCCGCGGACGAGGCCGCCCGGCGGGCGCGTGCATGGCGGATGTGGGGCGCGCTGATGGTGACGTCGGGACTGTTCGCCTACGTCGACTACCTCACCGTCGTGCCGTTGTTCCAGCCACCGACCAAGGAAGCGGGGCGGGAGCCGGCGCAAGCGCTGCCCGAGCTCATCGTGCGCGGCCAGGCCAGCCTGCTGTTCGGCACCAAGGCCGACTTCGTGCTCGCGACGCTCGCGCCCGATCCGTCGGCGGCGATGCCGGAGATCCGGCGCGCGGCGCATGCGCTGCTGAGTCCGCCGGTGTTGTTCGCCTGGGCGAACGCCCTCGCCCGCCAGGGCCAGGTCGACAAGGCCCGCTACCTGGCCGAGCGCCTGCACGAGTACCCGATCCCCGACGGCCAGCGCTTCTTCGGCGTGTGCGCCGAGCCGCAGGTGGCCTCGGCGCCCTCCAAACCCTACCAGTGCACGCCGTCGAGCGGCCACCTGACCTGGCGCGACTTCAGGTAGCGGCAATGGCGCCGCCGGCCCCACCCGGGAATCGCGTTACCCTACGCACCGCCCGCCGGCGCCGCCTCCACCCGCACGGCGCAACCCCTCGACCGCTCCACCGCCCGACCCTCGCATCGCCCGCATGAACAGCAGCCGCACGACCTTTTCCGACATCCCGGGGGCGCGCCTGGCCGCCTACGCAGCGGCCATCGTCCTGCCGGCGATGTGCGCCTTCAGCCGCTGGCAGCCGTCGCCGACGCTGATCAACGAGACGCTCGCCCTCGGCCTGTGGGGCGTGTGCCTGATGCTGCTGCCGGCCACGCCGCCCGCGGGCGCGCGGCGGCATCCGGCGTCGATGCTGCTGGTCGCGATGGGCTTGCTCGCGGCCGCGGTGGTCGGCTCGTGGACGCTGGGATCGCTGCCGACTTCGCTCGCGCTGCCGCCGCTGGGGCTGATCCTGATCGCCTGCGCGGTGGCGATGCTGGGAGCGCGCGCGGCGCAGGAGGGGGGCGACGGGGCGCGCGCGTTCGCGCCGTTCGCGATCGGCATGGTCGTCGCGGGCGTGCTGAGCGCCATCGTCGCGGTGATCCAGGTGCACTTCGGCGATGCCTCGTGGCTGCCCGACGCGGACATCATCGCCCGCTCCGGCCTGCCGGGCCGGGCCGTGGGCAACCTGCGCCAGCCCAACCATCTCGCGAGCCTGCTGGTGTGGGCCATCATCTCGCTCGTGCCGCTCGCCCAGTGGCGCCTGGTGCCGCGCGGCCTGGCGCTCGCGCTCGGCCTGTTCCTGATGTACGCCGTCGTGCTGAGCGGCTCGCGCACCGGCCTGGTCGGCGGCGCGCTGGTGCTGGCACTCTGGGGCGCCTTCGACTCGCAGCTGTCGCGCGCGACGCGCATCGTGCTGGCGGCCTCGCTGCTGGTGCCGGCGTGGATCTACGCGAGCGGCTGGCTGGGCCTGCATTGGGGCTCGGGCTCGGAGGTCGGCGCCGCCCGCCGCGTCACCGAGGGCGACAGCTCGCACTTCGCGATCTGGCGCAACACGCTCGCGATGATCGCGCAGCAGCCGCTGCTGGGCGTCGGCTGGGGCGAGTTCAATTTCGCATGGACGCTCACGCCGTTCCCCGACCGGCCGGTCGCCTTCTTCGACCACACGCACGACCTGTTCCTGCAGTTCGCCGTGGAGCTGGGGATCCCGCTGGCGCTGGTCGTGACGGGCCTGCTGGTGACCGCGCTGCTGCAGGGCATGAAGCGGGCCTGGGCGACCGCCGGCGAGGCCGGGCATGGCGCGCGCGCGGCCTGGGTGATGGTGCTGATGATCGCGGTGCACAGCCTGGACGAGTACCCGCTCTGGTATGCCTACTTCCTGCTGCCAGCGGCCTGGGCCTGGGGCTTCGCGCTGGGCTCGGGGCCGGCGCCGCAGGCGGAGGGCGCGCTCGGCCTGAGCGGCATCGCCGGCGGTCCGCGCAGCTCGGACAGCGGTGCGACGCTCGTCAGCCTCGGCAGCGAGGGCACCGGCCTGCGCTGGTTCGGCGCGGTGACGCTGCTGGTGGCGGTGTTCGCGACCATCGACTACCACCGCGTCTCGACCATCTTCTCCGACGAAGGTGGACTGCCCGACCTCAAGGATCGCATCAGCGCCGGCGAGACCAGCCCCTTCTTCGCGCACCATGCCGACTACGCCGAAGCCACGACCGCCGACCCGCCCTCGCGCGCGCTCGGCGCCCTCGAGCGCGCGACCCACGCCCTGCTCGACACGCGGCTGATGATCGCCTGGGCCAACGCGCTCGCCGAGAGCGGCCAGGCCGACCGCGCCCGCTACATCGCCGCGCGCCTGCGCGAGTTCCACAAGGAGGACGCCGACGAGTTCTTCGCGCCCTGCGACGACGCGACGATCGTCGACAAGCCCTTCCAGTGCCAGCCGGAGCCCAAGGGCTTCACCTGGCGGGACTTCCGCTGAGCCCGACGCGACCCCCATGAATTCCTTGAAGAGCCTGTCCTCCGGATCCCGTCTCACGCTGCTGGATGCCCTGGTCTGCGCCTACATCGCGCTGCCGCTGCTGGTTTTCTGCGCCTGGTTCAAGTGGCCGGTCGCGGCCGGCCTGGCGCTGCTGGCCGCCTACGGCTTCGTGCAGTCGCTGCCCGGCGTGCAGTGGCGCCGCTTCGAGGTGGGACGGGGCGCGCTCGCGGTCATCGTCGTCGTGAGCCTTGCCTGGACCGCGCTCGCCGGCATCGGCCACTTCTTCTACGCCAACCTGGACTGGGTCACCCGCGACGCCGTGCTGCGCGACCTGGTCGAGACGCCGTGGCCGCCGCGCTACGACACGGACGGCACGATGTCGATGATCCTGCGCGCGCCCGTCGGCTTCTACCTGCCGGTCGCGGCCGTCGGCTCGCTCGCCGGGCTGCGCTGCGCCGATGTCCTCCTGTACCTGTGGTCGGCGTTCGGCTTCGGCCTCGTGCTGTGCGCCATGTCGACCTTGTTCACGACCCGGCGCGAGCGCGTGCTCGGCGGCGCCCTGATGCTCGGCTTCGGAGGCCTCGACCTCGTGGGCTACTTCGCGCAGTCGCACGCGTTGCCGCATGTCGGCGAGCACATCGAGTGGTGGGCCGCCTTCGCGCAGTACTCGTCGAACTCGACGCTGATGTTCTGGGTGCCCAACCATGCGCTGCCCGCCTGGCTCGGGTTGATGCTGGTGCTGCGGCACTGGCGCTCGCGCGAGCTGGCGCGCATGACCTTCATGCTCGCGGCCTCCATCCCGCTGTGGTCGCCCTTGTCCGCGTTCGGGCTGGTGCCGTTCTTCCTCGTCGGACTGAACTGGCGCCGCGACCTGGGCGCCTTGCTGGCGATCCGCAGCGGCCTGCCGTTCATCGCGCTGGCCGCGCTCGTGGCGCGCTACATGACGATGGACACCCAGGCCATCGCGCGCGGCTGGGCGATCGATCTCTTCCGCGACGCCTGGGCGTTCTGGGGCCGCTACGGCCTGTTCTGCCTGCTCGAGTTCGGCGTGCTCGCGCTCGTCCTGGCGCGGCTGCGCGCCTTCGACCTCAAGGTGGGGGTCGCGGTCGCGCTCCTGCTCGCGCTGCCCTTCTACCATTTCGGGCCGGGCAACGACCTGGTCATGCGCAGTTCCATCCCGGCGCTGGCGGTGCTGGCGCTGGCGGCGGTGCGGCCGCTCGCGGCGGCGTCCGACCGGCCGGTCGCCCGCGGCGTGCTGGCGCTC
>DASVLN010000829.1:0-1603 GCA_036384855.1 Burkholderiaceae bacterium
CGGCGGCGGCTGCGCCGGCGGCGCGGGCCGGTGCGGCGAGGGCGAGCGCCAGCGAGAGCGCGGCGGCGGCGGTGCGGAGGAGGCGGGTCATGCTCAGAAGAAGAAGGCGACGCCCAGCGTCAGCTCGGGGTTCTGGGTGGACGAGCGCTTGCCGAGCAGGTCCAGCGAGAAGATGTGGTCGCGCACGTCGGCGCGCAGCGCGACCCAGTCGGCCAGGTGCAGCTTGGCGCCGAGGCCGAAGTTCCAGGTCTGGTTGCGCTGGCTGTCGAAGGTGGTGTTGCCCACGCCGCCGATCACGTACAGCGTCGATGCGTAGGCGTGGTTCCGGCCGATGAAGATCTCGCCCGGCAGGAAGTTCCAGCCCAGCGACAGGTCGTAGTAGGACAGCCGCTCCTGCGCCTTGGTGAAGATGCCGCCCGGCAGGATCTGGCGGAAGGTGCGGTCGCTGACGCGCGTGCGGCCGTAGGTGGCCTCGACGAAGAAGTCCTCGGTGATGTCGTAGCCGCCGCGCACGCCCCACAGGCCGCTCGCGCCGAAGCTCTGGGTCTGCCAGGCGCCGCCGAACAGCCCGAGCTCGAAGTCGTTGGACGGATACCTGGGCACGTGCACGTCGCGGCGCTCGACCTGCGGCACGACGACCTGGTCGGTGGGCGCGCCGGCGGTGGCGTCGTCGGCCGCGCGTGCCGGCGCGGCGGCGGCCAGCGCGATCGACAGCGCGGCCAGCGAGGGGAGGAAGGTCGAAGGACGCATGGGGATCCCGGGGCGATGGGCGTCAGAAGAAGAACGACATCCCGAGCGAGGCCGCGCGGTACTCGAGCGAGCGCTGGTCGGAGACGAAGGCGGTGTAGATCGCGTAGTCGGCGCGCACCATGAAGCGGTCGGTGAGATGCCAGCGCGCGCCGACGATCGCGTCGGCGAGGCGCGCGTTGGTCTTCTGGTTCTCGACCAGGCTCTGGTTCGGGATGTTGTCGAAGCGCCCGATGCCGATGCCCGCGAACGGGGAGAAGCGCTGGTCGCTCCAGGGCTCGGCCTGCAGGTTCACGTGCCACAGCGTCGTGCCGGAGAACACGCCCTGCACCTGCGCGAGCGTCCATTCGAGGCTCAGCGTGTCCGACATGCGCGCCGACAGCCAGAACTTGACCATCGGCTCGGTGTGGAAGCGGCCGTAGGCGGCGCCGAGCTCGACGCGGCGGGCGAGGTAGTCGGCCAGCAGGACGTCGCGGAAGGTCTGGCGGCCGCCGGACTCGGTCAGCGTCGTCTCGAGCTGCGCGCGCGTCACCCAGCCTTCCTTGCCGGAGGCCGTGCGCACCTTGAACCAGTCGGTGTGGCGCAGCTCGATCGACAGCCACTCGCCGCGGCCGGCGACGTAGAAGACCGGGTAGCCGCGGCCCGGGAAGGTGTGCAGCTCGACGTAGGCGTCGGTCACCTGCACGCGTTCGACCTTGTCGCCCCCCGGCACCGAGTCGGCCCGGGGCACCTCGGGCGGATGCGTGGCCGCGAGCGGGGCGTCGACCTCGATCGCCTCGCCCGAGCGCGTGGTCACGCGGGCGACCGGCGGCCCGGCGGGCGCCGGGACGGCATCGCCGGGCGCCGATGCGGCGGC
>DASVLN010000830.1:0-4049 GCA_036384855.1 Burkholderiaceae bacterium
AGCATGGCCAGGCCGCGCAGGCCCTCGTCGAGGATCAGGGCACACCACACGCCCACCAGGCCGAGGTGCAGCGCGGTGCCCAGCAGCCAGGCGCCGCAGGCCATCAGCAGCCACTGCGACGCGAGGCCGGCGACGAGCGGGAAGCGCGTGTCGCCGCTCGCGCGCAGGGCGGCGATGACGATCAGGTTGAGCGCGCGCCCCGGCTCCAGCAGCAGGCCCATCGCGACGAGGATGCGGCCGGTGGCGACGATGTCGGGATCGTGCGTGAAGACGCGCAGCGCCGGCGGCGCGAGCACCGCGGCGACCGCGGCCACGCCCGTCGTGACCAGCAGGCCGATGCGCACGTGCGCGAGGCCGCGCGCCTTCGCCTCGTCGAGCCGCCCCGCGCCGACCAGCCGGCCGACGACGATCTCGCCGGCGATGCCGATGGACAGGCTCGCGAGCATCTCGATCGACGCGACCTGCTGCACGTAGGCCTGCGTCGCGAGCGCCCGGCCGCCCATGCGCGCGGTGAAGGCCGTGACGACCATGAACGCGGCGTACCAGCTCACGTTCTCCAGCACGGCGGGCAGGCCGAAGCCGAGCAGGCGGCGCAGGTCGGCCAGGCGGATGTCGACGAGGTCGCGCGGACGGAAGGTCAGCGCGACATGCCGCCGCGCCAGCACCCACAGCGCGGCGCAGGCGAGCAGCCGGCTGATCGAGGTCGCGATCGCGATGCCCGTCACGCCCAGCGCCGGCAGGCCGCACAGGCCGAAGATCAGCGTCGCGCTCGCGCCGGCGTTGACGACGTTCTGCGCGAGGATCACGAACATCACCTCGCGCGTGTGGCCGTTGGCGCGCAGGATGGCGCACAGCGCGAAGTTCATCGACTCGAGGAACAGCGTCCCGCCCATCCAGCGCAGGAAGGGCAGGGCGTAGGCGAGTTGCGCCGGCGCGAGCTGGGCCCAGCGCAGCGTCGTCGGCGCGGTCGTCGCGAGCACCACGCTGAACGCCGCGCCCACCCACAGGTTCGTGGCGACCGCCCCGCGCGCGAGCCGGCGCGCGCCGCCGCGGTCCCCGAGGCCCAGGTGGTGCGTCGTCGCGACCGATGCGCCGACCGAGAGCACGTTGAAGCCCATCAGGAAGATCACGACGATCTGCCACGCGCTGCCCAGTCCGCCCACCGCGTCGTCGCCGATCCGGCTGGCCATCAGCGTGTCGACGATGCCGGTGAGCATGTGCAGCGACTGCTCGGCGAAGATCGGCCATGCCAGCCGGAGCAGGCCGGGCGCGGGCGGTTCGTCGGCGCGCGCGGCAGGCTGCGGGGCGGTCGTGGCATCCATGGGGCGGCAAGCTTAGCGGCGATTGGTTACGGCGGATTACGGCGCACGCAGGATGTCGCATGCACGCCATAAAGTATGACTATTGATCGATAACCGCCCGTGATCGCAAGGAGAATGCGATTTGACTCGCAGAAAAAGTCATACTTTAATACGCGGTCTGCCTTCGATCGCGAGTACCGCCCATGACCGCTCCCGCCCTCGCGCCGCGCCCGTACCGCGGCGTCTTCCCCGTCGTCCCGACCATCTTCGACGAGCAGGGCGGCCTCGACCTCGCCGGCCAGAAGCGCTGCGTGGACTTCATGATCGACGCCGGCTCCAACGGGCTGTGCATCCTCGCGAACTTCTCCGAGCAGTTCGCGCTGGCGGACGACGAGCGCGAGACGCTCACGCGCACCATCCTCGAGCACGTCGCCGGCCGCGTGCCCGTGATCGTGACGACGACGCACTTCTCGACCGACGTCTGCCTCGAGCGCTCGCGGCGCGCGCAGGCGCAGGGCGCGGCGATGGTGATGGTCATGCCGCCCTACCACGGCGCGACGCTGCGCGTGGGCGACAAGCAGCTCGAGCGCTTCTTCGGCCGCCTGAGCGACGGGCTCGCCATCCCGATCATGATCCAGGACGCGCCGATGGCCGGCACGCCGCTCGCGCCGGCCTTCCTCGCCAGGCTCGCGCGCGAGCATGAGCGCATCCGCTACTTCAAGATCGAGACGGCCGGCGCCGCGAACAAGCTGCGCGAGCTGATCGCGCTGGGCGGCGACGCGATCGAGGGCCCGTGGGACGGCGAGGAGGCGATCACGCTGCTGGCCGACCTCGACGCCGGCGCCACCGGCGCGATGACCGGCGGCGGCTATCCCGATGGCATCCGCACGATCGTCGACCCCTTCCTGGCGGGCGACCGCGAGGCGGCCGTCGCGGCCTACGGGCGCTGGCTGCCGCTGATCAACTTCGAGAACCGCCAGGGCGGCTTCCTCGCCGCCAAGGCGCTGATGCAGGCGGGCGGCATCATCGCCTGCGACGCGCCGCGCTGCCCGTTCCCGGCGATGCATCCGGCCACGCGCGAAGGGCTGCTCGACGCCGCGCGCCGGCTCGATCCGCTCGTGCTGCGCTGGTCGAAGTAGGCCGGCCGATCCTTTTCGCTTGGGCGACACTGCGCGCCACCCACCCAACCCCCCCGAGGACAGAGCATGACCCGCTTCGACAACCTCATCGCCGGCGAGTGGACGCCGGGCGTCACGACGCGCCCGAACGTCAACCCGTCCGACACCGCCGACATCATCGGCGACTACGCCCAGGCCGACGCCGCGCAGGCGCTGCGCGCCATCGAGGCCGCTCAGGCCGCCGCGCCCGCGTGGGCCGCGTCGACGCCGCAGCAGCGCTTCGACGTGCTCGACGCCGTCGGCTCCGAGCTGCTCGCGCGCAAGGACGAGATCGGCCGCCTGCTCTCGCGCGAGGAAGGCAAGACGCTGCCCGAGGGCATCGGCGAGACGGTGCGCGCCGCGATGATCTTCAAGTTCTTCGCCGGCGAGGCGCTGCGAACGGGCGGCGAGTCGGTCGCCTCCGTGCGGCCGGGCGTGGGCGTCGAGATGCTGCGCCAGCCCGTCGGCGTGGTCGGCCTGATCACGCCGTGGAACTTCCCGATCGCGATCCCGGCGTGGAAGATCGCGCCCGCGCTCGCCTACGGCAACTGCGTCGTCTTCAAGCCGGCCGAGCTGGTGCCGGGCTGCGGGTGGACGCTCGCCGAGATCCTCAGCCGCACATCGCTGCCCAAGGGCGTGTTCAACCTGGTGATGGGGGCGGGCTCGCAGGTCGGCCAGGCGCTGACCGACTCGGCCGCGGTGCGCGCCATCAGCTTCACCGGCTCGGTGGGCGTGGGCCGGCGCCTGATCGCCGCCGCGGCCGCCCGCCAGGCCAAGGTGCAGGCCGAGATGGGCGGCAAGAACCCGCTGGTCGTGCTGGACGACGCCGATCTCGCCGTCGCGGTCAACTGCGCGGTCCAGGGCGCCTACTTCTCGACCGGCCAGCGCTGCACCGCCTCCAGCCGCTTCATCGTCACCGCCGGCATCCACGACGCCTTCGTCGACGGCGTGCTCGCCAAGCTGAAGTCGCTCAAGGTCGACAACGCGCTGCTGCCGGGCACGGACATCGGCCCGGTCGTCGACGAGCGCCAGCTCGCGCAGAACCTGCAGTACGTCGACATCGCGAAGGCCGAGGGCGGGGAGCTCGTCTTCGGCGGCGAGCGCCTGGAACGCGCGACGCCCGGCTTCTACCAGCAGCCCGCGCTGTTCACCGGCACCACCAACGCGATGCGCATCAGCCGCGAGGAGGTCTTCGGGCCGGTCGCCAACGTCGTGAAGGTGCAGGACTTCGACGAGGCGCTCGCGGTGGCCAACGACACCGAGTTCGGCCTGTCCGCGGGGATCTGCACGCGCTCGCTCAAGGCCGCGACGCAGTTCAAGCTGCTGTCGCAGGCCGGCATGGTGATGGTCAACCTGCCCACCGCCGGCGTCGACTACCACGTGCCCTTCGGCGGCACCAAGGGCTCCAGCTACGGCCCGCGCGAGCAGGGCGCGTACGCGCGCGAGTTCTACACGACGGTCAAGACCGCCTACATCGGCGCCTGAAGCCCGTCGAGCCGATGAGCACGAGCCGGTCGCGAGCCCGCGCCGCGGCGCCCCGGGCATCCTCGACCGCCGCCGGCTGCGACCCGGCCGCGGCCCGGCCGTGGGG
>DASVLN010000831.1:0-3565 GCA_036384855.1 Burkholderiaceae bacterium
CGCGTCCGCGATGCACCCGACCGACGAGCACCTGCTGCCGTGGTTCATCGCCGCGGGCGCCGGCGGCCTGGACGAGGCGCCGGTGCGCCTGCACGAGAGCGTCGAGGGCGGCCACCTGGGCATGGACGCCTACGCGTTCGGCCCGGAGGCGGCGGCGCTGGCCGCGGCGGTCGAGACGGCGTCGACCGCCTCGTCATCGGCCGGCGGCCAGCGGCATCGCGAACTCGACTACATCCAGGCGAGCGCGGCGTCGACGACCGGTGTCGCGCCACCTTGAACGCAGCGGCCATGGGCGATCAGCAGCTGCTCGGGCTGCCAGCCCAGCACCTTGTCGCGCGCGGCGCGTGCCGCCCCGCGGCGCAGGAAGGTGATGCGCAACTCGCGTGGCGTGCTCCCGTGCTCGCCTGCCAGCCCGTCGAGCTTCAGCAGCAGGCCCTTCCAGGCGGAGAGCGTGGAGGTGTCGAACCGCTGGATCAGGTCGCCGACGATCGCGGTGCGCGACCTGGCGTGGAAGAACACGACCTCGGTCAATGCGAACGAGCCACGAAACACCGCCTGGTCGATGTCCTGCGCCCACGCGGGATCCGGCGTATCGCCCAGCTCCCCATGGAAGTGGAGGTCCGGCCGCTTTGCCGCCAGGCCCGGCGGCGCATACAAGCGTGCCTCAGGCCACCGCCGGGCCCAGGCCGACAGGAACAGGTGGTGCAGCCTGTTGGGCGAGACGATGTATCGCACCGGCCCGAGCGCCGCCACCTCTGCAGCCAGTTCGTCCGTCAGCGCCACCGGCGACCAGACCCACAATGCGCCCGACGCCAGCTGGACCACGGCCATGCGCGTGGGGTACGGAAAACCGTAGAACGACACGGGTGGACCGTTGGCGATGAACAGCGAGGGGCCGAACCCGAGCAGCATGCAGCGACGATACACCCAGGCCGATGGGACAGGAGCACGGCCAGGGCCCGGGCCGTCCCGCGGCCCGGGTACGATGTCCGTCCCTTGCAGACCATCGTGCCCCACCTGAAGCCCATGCAGGCGCCCGCCCCCCTCGCCCGCCTCGAGATCACGACCGAGCGCCTGCGCCTGCTCGCCGGCGACGCCGGCATCGCGGAGGCGGTGCTCGCGTTCCAACGCCGCAACCGGCGCCATTTCGCGCGCTGGGATCCGCCCACGGCGGACGCCTTCTTCACGCTGGAGTCGCAGGCGCTGCGCGTGCAGCAGGGCCTGGCCGCCTTCCATGCCGACACCGCCTACCGCTGGTGGCTGGTCGACGCCACCCGCGCGGGCGGCGCGCGGATGCCGACCTCGGATGTCGAGGTGATCGGCAGCATCCACTTCAGCCAGATCGCGCGCGGCGCGTTCCAGAACGCGATGCTGGGCTACGCGCTGGACGAGGCCTACGTCGGCCGCGGGCTGATGCACGAGGCGTTGACCGCCGGCATCGCGGAGATGTTCTCGCCGCGCGTGAACCTGCACCGGGTGCAGGCCGCCTACCGGCCCGAGAACCGGCGCAGCGGCAGCGTGCTCGAGCGCCTGGGCTTCCGCGTCGAGGGCCTCGCGCCCGACTACCTGTTCATCGAAGGGGCCTGGCGCGACCACCACGTGGCGGCGCTGCGCAACCCGGATTTCGTGCTGCCCGACGGCTGGTGAGCCGGCCGCAGCACGGCCGGCGTCCGGCCATCGCCTCCGGGCTCCACGTTACGTGGCCGGGCCGCCGACGTCCGAAGGCCGGTGGATCGTCCGGGAGCACCGGGCGTGGTCCCCGGAGCTCCGACGACTCGTGAAAATGGCTCGACCGAGGCTCCCGCAGCCGGGGCGCCACGGCTTCGAGCGCCATGGATGCACCCGTTCGAGGCATCGATGGCGCTTCGACGCTCCGGCATCCTGGCCCTGGGCGAGGACGTCGCGCCATTTCGAGGCATCGTTCCTGCTCCGGGGCCGATCGATGCATCTTGGGGAGCCGGCGTCGGTTCCCGGAGTTCGAGGGCCCGGGCTTCGCGAACCATCGTCGAATCTCCGGCACCGATCGCCGGCTCTCCCGGAGCCGTCGTCCGGTCTTCGCGGCCGGGGGCCGCGCCTTCAGGCCGCGTCGAAGACCGCGTCGAGCTCGTCGATCCACATGGCCTTGTCGGCCTCGTCGACGAACGAGGCCTCGAGGCTGTTGCGCAGCAGCTGGTAGGCCTCGTCCTCGCCGAGCTCCGGGAGCGCGTCGAAGAGCTGCACGAGGTTCTCGTTGAGGTAGCCCCCGAAGTAGGCCGGGTCGTCGGAGTTGATGGTCACGCACAGGCCGGCGGCCAGCAGCGCGGGGACGTTGTGCTCGCGCAGGTCGTCGAACACGCGCAGCTTGACGTTGGACAGCGGGCACACCGTCAGGGGCGTGCGCGCCGCGGCCAGGCGCTGCACGAGTGCCGGATCCTCGACGCAGCGCACGCCGTGGTCGATGCGCTCGACGTGCAGCACGTCCAGCGCCGAGCGGATGTAGGCCGGCGGCCCTTCCTCGCCGGCGTGGGCGACGAGGTGCAGGCCGAGCGCCCGGGCGCGCGCGAACACGCGCTCGAACTTCTCGGGCGGATGGCCGCGCTCGCTCGAATCCAGGCCGACGCCGATGAACTTGTCGCGATGGGGAAGAGCGGCCTCCAGCGTCGCGAGCGCGTCGTCCTCGCTCAGGTGGCGCAGGAAGCACAGGATGAGCCGCACGCTCAGACCCAGCTCGGCACGGGCGCGCTGCACCGCGGCATCCAGGCCGCGGATCACGACCCCGATCTCCACGCCGCGCGCCGTGTGGGTCTGCGGGTCGAAGAAGACCTCGCAGTGGACGACGTTGTCGGCCGCGGCGCGCTCGAAGTAGGCCCAGGCCATGTCGGCGAAGTCGGCCTCGTGCAGCAGCACGCTCGCGCCGGCGTAGTAGATGTCGAGGAAGCTCTGCAGGTCGGTGAACGCGTAGGCCGAGCGCAGGGCGTCCACGTTCGGGTAGGGCAACGCGACGCCGTTGCGCCGGGCGAGCGCGAAGATCAGCTCGGGCTCGAGGGAGCCCTCGATGTGGATGTGCAGCTCGGCCTTGGGGGCGGCGCACAGGAGCGCGGTCAGCTGGCTGCGGCGGGTGGCAGCCGCGGCGTCGCCGGGGGCGGGGGTGGTGCTCATGACGCGGGGTGGGGGCTTGTCCGGATGCGCCGACTGTACGCGGGGTGGCGCGCGCCGGGACCCTGCGCGCCGGCGAATCCGGGTTCCGGCTTCCGCCTGGGGTGGCGGTCGCATGCGCGCGGGGGCGTCGACCCTGCCGCGCTTGCCCGGCGATCACGGGGGGATCCGCTGCGCTGCCGCCCTTGCCGCAGTCCGGTTCGTCGCGCGGGTCTGCGTTTCGTCGGGTCGTCGCGGCAAGTCGTCGCAAGTCGCTCGCCGGTCGACGGGCGAAGGACGAAAGTCCAGCCATCGGATCACGAAACGCGATCCAGGCCAGACAAGCAACGCACACAGGAGCCCATCATGACCAAGACCATCGCCTCGCAAGCCGTCGCCGCCGTCCTCGCCGTCGCCGCCACCTTCGCCACCGCGTCCGGAGTGACCCACA
>DASVLN010000832.1:0-3012 GCA_036384855.1 Burkholderiaceae bacterium
GGGTGCGCGTGACGCGCGCGGGCGGCGAGGTCGACGCGCTCGCCCCGGGCGGCCCGATCCGCATCGGGCGCGGCGTACAACGCTGATGGCGACGTCGCCCTAGTGCGCCGCTCCCGGCGCGAAGGGCCACAGCGCGCGCACCAGCTCCGGCTCGGCGGCCGGCTTGGTGACGAAGGCGTTCATGCCGGCGGACTGGGCCTGGGCGCGTTCCGCGTCGAGCACCGCGGCCGTGAGGGCGATGATGGGCAGGTGGGCCGTCGCGGCCTGGCTGCGCAGTCGACGGGTGGCCTCGATGCCGTCGATCTCGGGCATGTGCAGGTCCATCAGCACGGCGTGCAGCGCGCGCGCCGGCTGCGTGGCAAGGCGGATCGCCTCCGCGCCGTTGGCGGCTTCGACGACCTCGGCCCCGAGGCGATCGAGCATCGCGCCGACGATGAGCCGGTTGACCGGGTTGTCCTCGGCAAGCAGCACGCGCATGCCGCGCAGCGGCTGCGGCGGCGGCTCGTCGAGCGTGCCGGCGATGGTGGACAGCTCGGCATCCTCGGCATCCTCCAGCGGCAGCTCGACCCAGGCGCAGCTGCCCGTCCTGCCGTCGCTGTCCAGGCCGACCCGGCCGCCCATCAGCACCGCGAGCTCGTGGCAGATCGACAGCCCGAGCCCGCTGCCGCCGAAGCGCCGCGTCGTCGAGCTGTCGGCCTGCGTGAACGGCCGGAACAGGGTCTCGAGCTGGTCGGGCCGCACGCCGATGCCGGTGTCGCGCACCTCGATGCGCGCGATGTCGGGGCCGCGCCGCAGCAGGCGCAGCTCGATGCCGCCGCGGTAGGTGAACTTCAGCGCGTTGGACAGGTAGTTCGACAGGATCTGCCGCACCCGCACCGGGTCGCCGACGACCTCGCGCGGTGCGTCGGGCTCCACCTCGCAGCGCATCTCGAGCCCGCGCTCGGCGCCCAGCGGCGAGAAGGTGCGGAACGCGCTCGAGACGACGGCATGGAGGTCGAACGGGATGTGCTCGACCTGCAGGTGGCCGGCCTCGATCTTGGACAGGTCGAGCACGTCCGAGACGATGCCGGTCAGCAGTTCCGCGGCGTCGACGAGATGGCCCAGGTACTCGGTGCGGCGCTCCGGCGTCAGCGACGCGTCCTGCAGCAGGCGCGCGAGGCCCAGCACGCCGCTCAGGGGCGTGCGGATCTCGTGGCTCATCGTCGCGAGGAAGCTGCTCTTGGCGCGGCTCGCGGCCTCGGCCTCGAGCTTGGCCTCGGCAAGCTCGGTCTCGGCGCGGCGGCGCTCGGTGATGTCCTCGATGACCCAGATCGTGCCGGTCTCCTGGCGCCGCTTCGGGTCGACGGCGCGGCCGCGCATGCGGATCAGCATCCGGCTGCCGTCGGGGCGCGTGAGGCGGCGCTCGATGTCGATGGTCTCGCCGGCGGCCTGCGCGTCCTCGTAGACGCCGACGAACTCGCGGAACTTCTCGCGCGACGGGAACAGCACCTCCGTCGGCTTGCCCACCAGCGAGCCGGGCTCGAGGCCGAGCATGCGCTCCAGCTGCGGGTTGACGCGCTCGAGCCGGTGCTGGCGCACCAGGCACACGCCGACGACCGCGTTGTCCAGGATCGCGTCGCCCTCGAGCCGGGCGCGCTCGGTCTCGGTGATGTCGCGCGTGGTCATCACGCACACCGGCTCGCCGTCCCAGTCGAAGGCCGCGGCGTTGATCATCACGGTGTGCTGCTGGCCGTCGCGCGACCAGGCGACCGAGCGGAAATCGCGCACGGAGCCGCGCTCGGCGATCGCGCGGCCGAGGTCCAGCATCTGGTCGCGATCGCGCCAGAGCCCCAGCTCGACGCCGTTGCGGCCCATCGCCTCGCCCTCGTCCAGGCCGGTGAACGCGAGGAAGGCCGGATTGGCGAGCAGCACGCGCCCGTCGATCAGGCTGGCCACGCAGATCGCGTCCGGGCTCAGGCGCACGAGGCGGTCGAGCATGGTCTGCGAGCGTTGCAGCTCGCGCTGGGACAGCACCTCCGCGGTCGCGTTGCGGCTGACGCCCCACCAGCCAGTGTGGCGGCCGGCGGCGTCGAACACGGGCTCGCCGCTGCCGCACAGGAACAGCTCGGTGCCGTCGCGCATGACGACGTGGATCAGCCGCTCGCGGTAGGGCCGGCGGGCGCGCAGGTCGTCCTGCAGCAGCTCCCATTGCGCGTCCGCGACGACGGCGGGACCGTCGGGCTCGCCCAGGCGCATGAACTCGGCGGCGCGGCGTCCCGTGTGGGTCTCGAACGAGGGCGACACCCAGGTCACGCGGGCGCGGCCGTCCATCTCCCAGGTGAAGTCGCTGCCCAGCTGCAGCAGGCGGCTCATGCGCGTCTCCTGCTCCTGGCCGCGGCGCAGCGTGCCGAGCAGCTGCCGCCGCACCACGCCGGCCGCGACCAGGCCGGCGGCCAGCAGCATCGCGTACGACGCCGAGCGCGTCTCGGCGTCGAGCTCGGCCAGGCCGACCGCGCGCGACAGGACGCCGTGGCGCTCGGCGACCTCCATCCACGCGACCGCGGCCATCGTGAGCGCCGCGATCGCGACGGCGGTGGGCATGTCCACGAGCGCCCCGCCCGCGGCCACCAGCAGCACGGCGCCGCCGAGCACGATCGAATGCGTTCCCAGCCCCGAGTGCCAGGCATGCAGCAGGATCGCCGCCAGGGCGAGCAGCAGCGCGAGCGTCGCGGACAGCCGCCGCCGGCCGTGCCGGCCGGCCACGCAGGCCGCACCGCCGCCGACCAGCAGGATCGTGCCCATCATGGCGCGCGACTCGGCCAGCAGCGTCAGCGGTCCGAAGGCGCGCTGCGCGAGCGACAGCAGCACGAGCAGCCCGCCCACGATCGTCACGAGCAGGCAAAGCGCCTGCACGGCGAGCGTCGCGTAGGGGTCGTCGCGATCCTCGGGGCCGCCGAACGCGCGGGCAGGGCTGGGCAGCGCCGTGCGCGGACGCACGGGCGCCGGTGCGCGGGTGTCTCCTCCTGCGGCGGC
>DASVLN010000833.1:0-1836 GCA_036384855.1 Burkholderiaceae bacterium
GCCGCGGCGCACGAGGCGCTGCGTGTCGAGCAGGCGCACGCGAACGACGGTGCGGCGCGCCATTGCAGCGCCTGCGGCGCGAAGGCGCAGCCCGGAGCGCGCTTCTGCAGCGCCTGCGGGACGGCGCTGCCGGCCGCCTGATCTTCCCGGGGACTTGCGCGGGAATCCCGCGCGCCTCGTGCCGCGAGCGGCCGCGCCCGGTTCGTCCAGCGGGCCTCAGTGCGGCACGACTGCCGGGGCCAGCTCGTCGACCTCCGGCGTGTCCTTCCCGCGGATCAGCCGGCGCAGGAACGGGATCAGCAGCGCCAGCAACACGCCGGCGCCGACGGTCCACCAGCCGAGCTTGCCGAACAGCGCCGCGTAGAACGCGTTGGTCGCCTTCGGGCCCGAGTCCGGCGGCACGTCCGAGGAGAAGTCGCCTGCGAACAGCGAGGCGATGCCGGTGACCAGCATCCAGGCGCCCATCATGATGCCCTGGTACTGGCGGGGCGCGAGCTTGCCGATCATCGCGTAGCCGACCGGGGAGATCAGCAGCTCGCCGACGCTCTGCAGCAGGTAGCTCAGGAAGATCCAGAAGAACGCCGAGCGGCCGGTGGCCGGGTCGGCGAGCGCGATGCCGGCCGGCAGCGCGAGGAAGCCCAGGCCCATCAGCACCACCGCGGCGGCGAACTGCTTGGGCACGTCGATCGTCCAGCCGCGCTCGCGCAGCGCCGTGAACAGCCAGGCCATGATCGGGCCGCCGATCGCGATGACGAAGGTGTTGATGTTCTGCACCCACTGCGGCGAGATCTTCACGCCGAACACCATCGGGTCGACGTTGCGGTCGAAGAACAGCTGCAGGCCGCTCGGCTGCAGCTGGTACAGCGACCAGAACACGAGCGAGCCCAGCGCGAGGATGAGGTAGGCCCACATGTTGTTGCGCTCGCCGCGCACGGGGTGGCGCATCGTGAGCCAGATCAGCAGCGCGAGCACCGCGGCGCCGATCGCCTTGACCAGCGTCTCGGTGATGCCCGGGTGCTGCAGCAGCACCCAGACGATCGGCACCAGGCCCACGAGGATGGCGAGGCCGGCGAGGAAGCGGCGGCGCCACTCCGCGGGCGGCTTGTCCAGCAGCGGCGTGCTGCGGTCGGCCAGCGTTTTCCAGAACCAGGCCGCGAGCACGATCGCGGTGAAGTTGCCGACCGTCGCGAAGGTGAACAGCTTCGAGTACTCCTGATCCTTCTGGAAGTAGCCGGCGACCGTGAAGCCGATGAAGAAGCCGATGTTCATGCCCGCGTAGTTCCAGAGGAACGCGCTCTCGCGGCGCTCGTCGTCGGGCGCGAAGCGCTGCGTGAGCATCATGTTGATGCACGTCACGTTCAGGCCGCTGCCGGTCAGGAACAGCGCGAGGCCCCAGTACATCATCGACGCCGAGCCCATCGCGATGCAGGCACAGCCGAACACCTGGAGCGCCATGCCGCCGACGAACAGGTTGCGGTTGCTCAGGAAGCGCCCGCCGAGGTAGCCGCCGAACAGGTGCAGGCCGTAGTTGAACGCGCCGAACACGCCCATCAGCGCGGTGGCGAGCTGGTCGCTGAAGCCCAGGTGCTTGGTCGCGTACAGCACGAGCGTCGACTGCAGCACGGCGTAGCCGAGCGTCGCGAAGGTCTGGACGAAGAACAGGACGGCGGCGCCCTCGGGTGCGCCTTTCGGCTTCGCGGGGGAGGTGGTCATGCAGGCGCTTTCGGGGATGGATCGGGCGCGACGGCCGGCACGCGGGATCGCCGCGCGCCGCCGAGCCGGGAGGCTGGTAGCGGGTGCGCGATGATAGCGCCGCCGGGCAGGCCGTCCTGGCCG
>DASVLN010000834.1:0-11914 GCA_036384855.1 Burkholderiaceae bacterium
GGCGGTCGGGCAAGGTCGAAACGCGGAGCGCGACGAGGTCCTGCAGGCGCTCTCGCGGCAGTGACGCGATGCGCCGGAGAGGCGACCGCTTCGGCCGGCGCTTGCATCGATTCAATAATTCAAGTATCATTTAAACATGAAGGAAGACGAAGTCATCCAGTCGCTGGCCGCGCTGGCGCATCCCCTGCGCCTGCGCCTGTTCCGCGCCCTGGTCGTCGTCGGGCCCGAAGGCATGACCCCGGGCACGATGACGGCGGCCCTCGACGTGTCCGCGCCGGCGTTGTCCTTCCACCTGAAGGAGCTGGCACATGCCGGCCTCGTCACCCAGGAGCGGCTTGGCCGCAACCTGGTCTACCGCGCCGCGTTCGACCGCATGAGCGGCCTGCTCGGCTATCTCACCGAGAACTGCTGCCAGGGGCAGGCGTGCCTTGCGGCCGCCGTCCCGGGCTGCGCCTGTTGAACCGAAGGAGCCCTCCATGAAGCGATTCCACGTCCACGCCCATGTCGCCGACCTCGCGGCCAGCATCTCGTTCTACTCGCGGCTCTTCGGCGCGGAACCCGCGCGCGTCGAGGCCGACTACGCCAAGTGGATGCTCGAGGATCCGCGCCTGAACTTCGCCATCTCGACGCGGGGCGGCGCACCGGGGGTCGATCACCTCGGCTTCCAGGTCGACGAGGCCGACGAGCTGCCCGCGCTCAAGGAACGCGCGCTGGCCGCCGGCCAGGCGGTCCTCGACGAAGGCGAGACGACCTGCTGCTACGCCCGCAGCGAGAAGCACTGGGTCACCGACCCGCAAGGCATCGCCTGGGAGCACTTCCACACGCTGGGCGACGTCCCGGTCTTCGGCCAGAGCAAGCCGGACACGGCGCCGCCCGTCGCGGGCGGCTGCTGCGGATCGGGCGACAAGCCCCGGGCCGTGGGCATCCCGGTCAAGCCCGCTTCGAGCTGCTGCTGAGCCGTCCGGGCCCGCGCCATGACCACGCACGTCCTCATCCTGTGCACCCACAACTCGGCGCGCAGCGTCCTCGCCGAGGCCATGCTGGCCCACTGGGCGGCCAGGCTCGGCCGCGACGTGCGCGCCCACAGCGCGGGCAGCGCACCGAGCGGCCGCGTCAACCCGCTGGCGCTGGAGGTGCTGCGCGAGGCGGGCATCGAGACGTCGGCCTTGCGCAGCAAGTCCTGGGACGAATTCGCCGCCGAGGGCGCGCCGCCGCTGGCGATCGTCATCACGGTCTGCGACGGCGCGGCCGCCGAGGCCTGCCCGGTCTTCCTCGGCGGCGTGGGCGGCGCCCCGGTCAGGGTGCACTGGCGCTATCCCGATCCGTCGAACGCCGCCGGCGGCGACGCGACGAGGCGCCAGGCGTTCGAGCTCACGCGCCAGGCGCTCGGCTACCGGATGCTGCAGCTGCTGCAGCTGCCGCTCGAGACCCTCGCGGGGGACGAGCTGCGGCAGGCGCTCGCCGCGATCGCGCGGAGCTGACGATGGCGTTGTCGCGCAGGCTGGCGGCGGAGGCGCTCGGCACCTCGCTGCTGCTGGCCGTCGTCATCGGCTCGGGCGTGATGGGCGAGCGCCTGGCCGGCGGCAACGCCGCGGTGGCCTTGCTGGCCAATACCGGGGCGACCGTGGCGGGGCTGTTCGTTCTCATCGAGGTGTTCGGGCCCCTCAGCGGCGCGCACTTCAACCCGGCGGTCAGCGCGGCGATGGCCTGGCGCGGCGACCTGCCCCGGGCATGGCTGCTCCCCTACGTCGGCGCGCAGCTGCTCGGTGCGGTGCTGGGCGCCTGGCTCGCGCACGCCATGTTCGGCCTGCCCGTGCTGCAGCTGTCCGGAAAGCTGCGCGACGGCAGCGGCCAGTGGCTCGCGGAAGTCGTGGCGACGGCGGGCCTGCTGCTCGTGATCCTGCGCGCGCCGACGACGCGGGTCTCGGCTCTCGTGGCGTGCTTCATCGGCGCCGCCTACTGGTTCACCGCCTCGACGTCGTTCGCGAATCCGGCCGCCGTGCTCGGGCGGATGTGCAGCGACACCTTCGCCGGCATCGCGCCGCGCAGCGCGCCGGCCTTCGCGCTGGCCGAACTGGCAGGCGCCGCGATCGGCGTCCTGCTGGATGCGGTGCTCCAGACGCCGTCGTCGTCCCGCTCGCGTCCGAACCCCGTCGAGGCCTCCGGCATCGCCGGCCCCGATCCTTCGACGACCGAGCCATGACCCTGCGCATCGCCCATCCCGACGACGCCGAGGCCATCGCGGCCATCTACGGCCCGGTGGTCGCGCACACCGCCATCTCGTTCGAGCTCGAGTCGCCGTCCGCCGACGAGATGCGCGCGCGGATCGTCGCCACGCTGCGGCACCTGCCGTGGTTCGTGAGCCTCGACGATCGCGGTCTCGTCGACGGCTACGCCTACGCGGGCCGGCATCGCGAGCGCGCCGCCTACCAGTGGTCGGTCGACACGACCGCCTACGTGCGCGCCGACAGCCGCGGCCGGGGCGTCGGACGCAGGCTCTATGCGGCGCTCCTGGCGGAACTGCTCGACCTGGGATACCGCGAGGCCTTCGCCGGCATCGCGTTGCCGAACGACGCCAGCGTCGGACTGCACGAGGCGATGGGCTTCGAGCGCATCGGCGTGTACCGCCGCGTCGGCTACAAGCTCGGCGCGTGGCGCGACGTCGGATGGTGGCAGAAGCCGCTCGGCGAGCCGGTCGAGGATCCCGCGCCGCCCCGGGCTGTTGGCGCCGACCGAAAATTGAGCCACTTTTGAGGGGTGTGCCGACCGAAAACTGAGCCAGGTGTTTGACCTAACCTGCTGCTTTTTTGTGCAGCGGGGTTCGAGGATTGATCACCATGGACATGATCGGAAGGATCCGGCGGCTGCACAGCCGGGGCAACAAGAGCGAGCGCGAGATTGCCAGGCTGACGGGTCTGTCGCGCAACACGGTGGCCAAGTGGCTGAAGGCGCCGGCGGAGACGGCTCCGAAGTACCAGCGCAAGGCAGCCGTGACCAAGCTGACGCCGTTCCACGAGGCGCTCAAGCAGGCGCTGCGCGCCGATGCGCGGCGACCGGTCGCGGCCCGGCGCACGGCCAAGGCGCTGTACGCCGAGGTCAAGGCGGCCGGCTACGCCGGTTGCTACACACGGGTGAAGGATTTCATCCGGGAGTGGCGCGCCGGCGAAGGCCAGTCGGTGGTCGCGCGCGCATTCGTGCCGCTGACGTTCGCGCTGGGCGAGGCATTCCAGTTCGACTGGAGCGAGGAAGGTCAAGTGGTGGGCGGCGTCTACCACCGCATGCAGGTGGCGCACATGAAGTTGTGCGCCTCGCGCGCGTTCTTCCTGGTGGCCTACCCGAGCCAGGGCCACGAGATGCTGTTCGACGCCCATACGCGCAGCTTCGCCGCGCTGGGAGGGGTGCCGCTGCGCGGCATCTTCGACAACATGAAGACGGCCGTCGACAAGGTCAACAAGGGCAAGGAACGCGTGGTCAACGAGCGCTTCGCGGCGATGTGCGCGCACTACTTGTTCGACCCGGACTTCTGCAACGTGGCCTCCGGCTGGGAGAAAGGCGTCGTCGAGAAGAACGTGCAGGACAGCCGGCGACGCATCTGGATCGAGGCCGGCAAGCAGCGCTTCGGCTCGTTCGTCGAGCTCAACGCGTGGCTGGCAGCGCGCTGCCGGGCGCTGTGGGAGGAACTGCGCCATCCCGAGCACGAGCAGTTCACCATCGCCGAGATGCTCGAGCACGAGCGAGCCGCGCTGATGCCGATGCCCGAACCGTTCGACGGCTACGTCGAGCGGCCGGCACGGGTGTCGAGCACGTGCCTGGTGACCGTGGCGCGCAACCGCTACTCGGTGCCGTGCGAGTTGGCCGGACAGATGGTCAGCGCGCGGCTGTACCCTGACGAGGTGGTGATCGTGGCAGGCGACGCGACCGTTTGCGCAGCGCGCCGGGCTTGCGCTGCACCAGCGGGACGTAGTGGCGCCAGTCGTACGCGGTCTGCTCGCGTGCCTGCAGTCGGCGGTGCCGCGCAACCGGGTGATGGCGCAGGTGCTGGCCCTCGTGCCCAGCGCCGGCCTGGAGGCCGTGCTGATCGCCGTGGATCTGGCGCTCGAGAGCGCGCCGCCGTCCGGGCGCGTCAGCGCCGAGCACGTCCTCAACGTGCTGGGCCGGTTAAACGCCGCGGCGCCGCCGGAGAACGCGGTCACCGCGCTGAAAGTGACGACACCGCCGCTGGCCGATACGGCGCGCTACGACAGCCTGCGGATTCAGGCCGAGGAGGCCGGCCATGCGTGACGTGATGCTGGAGCTCAAGCAACTGCGCCTGCACGGCATGGCCGGCGCGTGGGCCGACCTGAACGAGCAGAGCGGCGACAACGGTCTGGACACCTCGCGCTGGCTGGTCGAACACCTGCTTCAGGCCGAGAGCGTGGATCGCGGCATGCGCTCGGTCAAGCACCAGATGCATGTGGCGAAATTCCCGATGCACCGCGACCTCGCGGGCTTCGACTTCGACGTCTCGCCCGTCGACCGCAAGCTGGTCATGAAGCTGGCCGAGATGGAGTTAACCCTCCAGGCGCACAACGTCGTCTTCGTCGGCGGACCGGGCACCGGTAAGACGCACCTGGCCACGGCACTCGGCGTGGCCGGCATCACCAAGCACGGCCGGCGCGTGCGCTTCCACTCGACGGTCGACCTGGTCAACGCGCTTGAGCGCGGGAAGGCCCAGGGCCGCGCCGGGCGCATCGCCGACAGCCTGCTGCGCATGGATCTCATCATCCTCGACGAGCTCGGCTACCTGCCGTTCAGCCAGTCCGGCGGCGCGATGCTGTTCCACTTGCTCAGCCGACTTTATGAGCACACAAGCGTGCTGATCACCACGAACCTGGACTTCGCCGAGTGGAGCACGGTGTTCGGCGACGCCAAGATGACGACCGCGCTGCTGGACCGGCTCACGCACCACTGCCACATCGTGGAGACCGGCAACGAGAGCCACCGCTTCCTGCACAGCACCTCGGTGGCCAAGAAGAAGATACGAGCACGTGAGCATGCTCGCAAAGGGCCCGACACGCCGGCGTCCGACGCCAACGGGTGACTGAGCCGGCGCGGGGCGAGCCGCGCCGTTCTGGAGACGTTATGAGGAGGCAGGCAACGAAGACAAAGACGTAGACTTATCCACAGCCGACCGCTGCGCGGACGGCTTCCGGACCTGGCTCAAATTTGAGTCGGCACGGTGGCTCAAAATTCAGTCGGCGCCGACAGTGGAGCACCCCTTAAGGGTTCTCAAACGGCAGTTCGGATATACGAAGGTGCGCTACCGAGGACTGGCCAAGAACACGGCCCAGATCATCACGCTCTTCGCGCTGTCGAACCTCTGGATGGCGCGCCGAAAGCTCGTTTGAGGGCTGCTGAAGCGGCCTCGCGAGGCCACATCGGGGGGCTCACGGCGCCTCCGCCAGCTCATGCAGCCCGCTCTGAGGAGCGTCAAAGCCTTGGAGCGGCGGCCCGGACGTCAAATAGTCCGTCAACAGCGTTGTGCAGACCTTCCCTTACGGGAATCTGGTCAGCGGTTCGTCCTCAATGATGAAGCGTGCAATCCACTTCTACGATGTTCACCAGTAAATCACCAGCTTAATGCCACTTGAGAACCACTTGTGGGCCGACTTCCCGGGCACGTCGTTCGACGCCGAGAGGGGTTGAATCAAGCCCATTGACAGCCCATTGCGCTTTGGCACAGAACGAGCTCGAAACACGCAATCTGGTTCTCCCTTTAGCACGGAAAAATCGTCTCTCGAAGTGCTCCAAAGTCAGGACGCGATCGGGTCGCAACCCGGCCAGAGGACAGCCGTTGATTCAAAAACGTACGCCGCTTTCGCGTCGACCTGGCTGCCAACCTGCAGCAACCTTCGTGGCTTCAGAGAACTGCTGGATCGACAGTGAACTGAGGGTGCGTTGAGAAGCTGCAATTGTCGTTGTTCTGTGGAGGCCGACCACGAGTCGGAAGGCGCTCCAGCGTAGAACAGCGGATAGGTTAAAGATGCCTATCCGCCGCTCTCGCGGCGTTCCCGCAGCCGCAGCTCAAGTCCTTTGCAACCGCCACGCGTGTGCCACATATCCGTCCTAGCGAAAACTCAAGACCAGGAACGATGAAGCTCGACGCACTGGACGTGAAGATTCTGAATCTGCTGCAGGCGAACGCCGAGTTGCAGATGAGTGAAATCGCCGAGCAAGTCGGACTGTCGTCCACTCCGTGCTGGCGCCGTATCCAGCGAATGAAGGATGCCGGCGTCATCACGAAGCAGGTCTGCCTGCTGGACGCCAAAAAGGTGAACGTGGGAGTGACGGTCTTCGTTTCGGTACGTACAAGCGTCCATACTGACGACTGGTTCAGGCAGTTCCATGCGACGGTGCAGGCGATTCCCGAGGTGGTCGAGTTCTACCGCATGAGTGGCGACGTCGACTATCTCCTGCGCGTGGTGGTGCCCGACATCGCGGCCTACGACTCGGTATACAAGCGCTTGATCGCCGGCACGAACCTCGCCGACGTCAGCTCCAGCTTCGCGATGGAGGAGCTCAAGCTCACGACGGCGCTACCACTCAGCTATGCATCCTGACGCGGCGGCCTGCTCGGCCGAATTCGGCTCAGCTCATCGACAGATCGATCTGATCGCCGTTGGCATGAACCACCACACCGAATCCGGTGTGAATGAGGCGCGTGAATCCGTCGACATTGCTCGAATCGAAGTCGACGCTCAGTCGCAACTGCGCCGCATCTTCGTGGACGACGATCTGACGCCGGTTGTACCTGTTGAATTCGGCCGCGATATCGACCAACGGCCTGTTGTCGAACTGGATCCGGCCGGACCGCCAGCTCAAGTCCTGGAGCGTCTGCTGCGGCGTCCGGGTTGCCACGACGACGTCACCCTTCTGGGAAACCGCAGTGTCGTTCTTGACCAGGGTGGTCGTCTCCTCAGGGGCGGGCTTGGCCACCTGGGTACCCAGGTGGTCGAGCCTGACCTTGCCCTCGAGCACGGTGACTTGCGTGCGCCCGTTTTCGTGCCGCACGCTGAACTTGGTTCCGAGAACGGTGATGCGATCGTTTCCCGCCCTGATGACAAAGGGGTGCGCCGGATCGTGCGCGATCTCGAAAAACGCCTCGCCATCGTCGAGCCAGAACTGCCGATCGCTCCGACTGACCTCCGCACGCGCACGTGTTCTGGTGTTCAGAAGAACGTGCGATCCGTCAGCCAAGTTCAGCTGTCGGCGGGCGCCCACTGCCGTCGCGTATTGCTCGACACCCTGCGTCGCAAGCCTGCCCGCGGTCCCCAGGTAGGCGGCCACCGCGGCGATCGTCATCATGGTGACGCCAGCAAAGTAAGCCAGTCTCCGAGACCGCTTCGGCGGTGCCACCGACAGGGGCAGACGCGGAATTTCGATCTCTTCCGTCTCGTGGGTGTTTGGCATATCGGCCATGGCATCGGCACGGACCCACGCCTGGCGCAGTCGTAGCCAGGCCACACGATGAGCCGTGTTCTGCGCGAGCCACTCCGAGAGGGCGCGCTGGTCGTCCTTTGTCCACGTCCCCGTGTTGTCCTGCCGAGCCAACCAGGCGGCCGCTGCCGTCTCGATGGCTTCGTAGTTCACGGAGCTTGCTGATACGTTCCTCTTCATTGCTCGCATGCTCCACGGCGAACACGGCGAACCCAGGCCGCGGCCGCTTCAATCCCTTGCGCGTACAGCGTCTCCGCCAGCGCGCGCACTCCCAGTGTCACCTGCTTTTCGATCGTTCCTTCGGCAATCCCGAGCTTTGCAGCGATCTCCTTGTGCGAGAGACCGTCGATCTTTCGGAGGACGATGATCTCCCGACAGCGCGGAGGAAGCTCGTCGAGCGCGATTTGCAGAAGCCGAAACTCTTGGCGGGCGTCAGCCAGTTGTTCCGGTGTGAAGCCCGCATCGGGTTGCTCGGGGAGGTCGTCGAGGTCTGCGATGAACTCGAAGGGCACCACCTGCGCTCGACGCACCCGATCGATGAGGAGGTTGCGCGCGCAGGCGAAGACGAATGGGGCCGTGCTCTCAGGAACACCGTCGCGCAAGGCCGACTCGTACACGCGAACGTAGATCTCCTGCCTCAGATCCGCGTGATCATCTGCCTGGCGCCAGTTGCGCCGCAGCAAACGCATCAGTGCCGGCTCGAGAGGCAGGACCTGGTTGGAGAACCAATCGTCGATCACGTCCGCAGAAAGGCGGCCGCCCACAATGAGCTGCAGGCCGTCCAATTCGGAGTCATTTGCGGATTTCACCCTAGTCCAGACGAACGGCCTACGGAGATCCCGTAAGGCGAAGGCCACTTTTCTCGAAAAAGTGGCCTCGGGGGGGCTATCCCGCCTCTTTCACGCGGGGTACGAAGCGGCAGTCGCACAAGGTAGGTATAAACCCTTACCCCAGTCAGCGTCACGCGGCCATGCGGCAGGCATCGAGCAGGGACTGGTGCGCGGTCTCTCGCCACCTCATCATTGCCGGCGTCATGGTGGATGCGAAGTGGCTCTGCAAGCTTTGGAAATTTCCCGCTTGCCCGGCCGCCTCCAACTTGGCCTGTACGAGTGCGTTGATCCGTGCGTTGTGTTCCGCGGAAGCTGCAACCTCCGCAGAGACCTGACCAACCTCTTCGTGCGCCTCATGGAGCGATCGACGAAAAGCCTCGAGAACCTCGTCTTGCTTGTCCTTGTCCCAGCCCGCCTTTCGATCAAGCACGGAGCCCACCGACGCCTGCCAGGCGTTCCATATGTCCGTGGTCACCTTCGGTGTGGAGGCAAGATCCCAGGCCATCGCGGCGACTAACTCGACATACGGCGCCACCTCAGGCGCCTGCGCCTTGACCGAATTCAACGCGCCTCGTGCGCGACGCCATTCGTCCCGCGCGACCGGCTCCTGTGCTGACCGGCGCACCAGTCGAATGACTTGCTCGGCCGGCGTGAACGCAACGGTTCCGTCCAGTCGCGCCTTCATCCCGATCTCGGGATCCACCCAGAGGCGTATGACCCAGTTGCGAACCAGAGCGAGCGTGTCGGCGCCCGGCGCCAGGGAAAGCAGCGCGCGCTCAAGCAGCGGCAGCGCATCCTCGCCGTAGGGCACGTGAAAGCCATGCGACAGCAGATTGATGAAGCTTGCGTGCAGGTCATACGTGGCCGAGCAAGCCGCCCGCTCTTCGTCCGTGGCAACGACGGACCAGCCGGGATTGGCCCCCGACGCTGCCTCCGAGCACGCCTGGGCCTTCAGCCCTGCGTCATTGTGAAACGCACCGCTCACCTCTGCTACTCCGCCACGTGCGCGTCGAACAGCTCGGCGAGCTTGCTGCGGGTCTGGTTGCCAAGGACGCGCTGCGTCAACCGCCCCTTGCGGAACAGCAGCATCGTCGGCACGCTTTGGATGCTGTACTGCCGCGCAACGGCCGGAGACTCCTCCACATCGACCTTGACGACCTTGATCTCGCCATCGTAGTCCGGCGCGACATCCTTCAGAGCCGCTTCCAGCAGCTTGCAAGGCCCGCAGGTCTTCGAGAAGAAATCCACCACGACGGGCGCAGTCGAGTCGAGCACGCTCTTTGCGAAATCGCTCTCCGGAACCACAGAAAACTCATCCATTTTCTTCTCCGCTAGGAGTGAATCAACAAGGAAATGATGCGCTGGCGAACGGACAACCGCTTTGCGAGTGCGCCTGCACTTGCGGCGAATGGCGCAATCTGGTTGCTCCGCGTCCGGCGCCGCGTAGATTTGCATTGCGCGCCGCCCGTCCTGCAAACCGCAGCCGCGCGGCGCGCTTCGCTCGCTCTTGCTACCCGATCGAGTCTTCGACCAGAACTGCCGTGTTGCCTTCGACCTCGCCGTCCGACAGTGGTTCACTTCTTCCACCGAGATACTTCTCGAGAAAGCGTTCGGTCAGGGCGTTGAACCAGATGTTGTTGGCCGGACGGTGGAAGCCATGCCCCTCGTCCGGGAAGAGTACGTAGGTCACCGGAACGCCGTTGGCCTTCATCGCAGCGACCATCTGGTCGCTCTCGGCTTGCTTGACGCGGGGATCGTTCGCACCTTGACCGATCAGCAGAGGACGCTGAATGAGGCCGGCCCGATGAACAGGGGAGCGCTCGCGCATGAGCGCGCGCCCCTCGGGCGTCTCGCCGTTCCCGATCATCCGGTAGAACTGGTCTTTGGCGGCCGCCCAGTATGGCGGGATCGACGCAGCAAGCGTCTCGAGGTTGGACGGGCCGACGATGTCGACGCCGCACGCGTAGAGTTCCGGGTTTGCCGTCATACCCCACAGCGTGGCATAGCCGCCGTAGCTGCCACCCATGATGCAGATGCGCTTCGGGTCTGCAATGCCTCGGTCGATAGCCCAGCGAACGGCGTCCACCAGATCGTCGTCCATCTTGGCACCCCACTGTCCGTCACCGGCCGTGACGAAGGCCTTGCCGAAGCCCGTCGACGCCCGGAAGTTGACGCTGAGTACGGCGTATCCTCGATTGGCCAGCCACTGGTGCATCGGGTTGTAGCCCCACCAATCGCGCATTTGGGGGCCGCCGTGCACCAACAGCACAAGAGGAAGCGGCACGTTGCTGGACAGGGGCCGGTCGAGGCGATCCGCATGGATCGGAACTGTCAGGTAGGTCACCATGCGCAGGCCATCGCGGCTGCTGATGGTGGTGTGCTGCATACGCGCCAGAGGAGCGCCGCGCAGCTCAGGTCGTGCGTCGTACAGCTTGACGAGATTCTTCGACGGACGATCGAAGAAATAGAAGGTCGAAGGGGTGACGTCGTTCGAGGCCACGACGATCCATTGCCGGTCGTCTGTCGTCCGGCTCGCCAGTCCCCACTCGCCAAGACCTCTGGCGTTGAGAAAGGCCACATCTTCCCGAATCCGGTCATCGAGGACATGGACCTCGCGTCGCTCGATCGTTGCGGTCCAGGCCAGCGGCGCGTGCGTTTCCAGATCGGCCCACACGTCGATGACATCGGCACCACGATGCTCTGCTAGCAACGTTCCTTCTTCCGACGATCCGCGCAGGTCGTAGCTCATCAAGGCTGCAGTGTCGCGACCGCGGCTGTCGAACATGTACAGCGTGTGGCCATCAACATTGAGCCCCTGCGGCCCAGTATTTGACGTGTCCGCCGCCGCAATGTGCCGCCAGGGCTTCCAGGCATCGCCCTCGCGCGTGAGGAGCAACTTTCCACCATCCTCATTCGGCGCGACGGCAAGGCAGACATTGAAGTCGTCGTCCGTCATGAATCCGAAAAAGCCAGGGTTCTCGGCGACGAGCTCCAGTTCACCACTGGCCAGTTCCAGTCGGTAGACGTCGCCATAGCGCGCATCGCGCCGGTTCATCGAAACCAGGACGGTTCCGGGATGCTTGCGGCTGAGACCCTGAACGATCGCGCGAGTGCGCTCGAATGGGGTGAGATCGCGTGCTGTTCCACCAGCGGCAGGGACGGCAAAGACGTGCGTGTCTTCGTCACCGGCCTTGTCCTGCAGATAAATCAGGTGAACGCCGTCGAACGCCCAGCTGAAGACGTAGATCCCTCGCCCTCGGTCGTCGGTAATCGGACGAGCAGCGCTCAGCGACGCCTGCAAGTCGCTGCCTAGCTCGCACACCCAAAGGTTCATCACGCCATTGACCGGCGCGATAAACGCCAACCAGCGGCCGCACGGACTAACTTGGCAGCCACCTCGTTCTGGATTGCCAAAGAGCTTGGCGCGAGGCACCAGCGCAGTATCACTCAAACGCATGTCAGATGATCCTCAGAGGGTGTAGCTGAAATCAACACTTCACACGCTACAGCTTGCACAATAGCTGAAGTTGCGAGGTGACTGATGAACGACAAGCCGAGACAGGGCGGACGACCGCCGACGCTCACGCCAGAGCATCGAGCCGTACTGG
>DASVLN010000835.1:0-3343 GCA_036384855.1 Burkholderiaceae bacterium
CGCGGAGCCGCCGTCGGCCTGCGGCGCGGCTTGCGCCGCCGCCGTGCCGGCCACGGACGCGGGCTTCGGGGCCTCCTTGCGCCACAGCCCGCCCGCGGGCCGTCCCGACAGTCGCCGCACCAGGCGGTAGACGAAGCGCACGAAGGTCAGGAAGGCGACGAACTCGCCCAGGCACATCACGAAGGCCGCCACCGGATTGAAGCGCGCCGAGCGGGCGTGGAACTTCTCGCCCAGGTGCACGCGCATGAGCTCGATCGAGTCGTAGAAGCACGGGATCACGAGCAGCGTGAGCAGCGTCGAGGTGATCGTGCCGCCGATGATGGTCACCGCCATCGGCCGGTAGAACTCGCCGCCCTCGCCCACGCCGATGGCCACCGGCAGCATGCCCGCGATCAGCGCGAACGTCGTCATCAGGATGGGGCGCAGGCGCTTGCGGCCGGCGTGCATCAGGGCCTCCTCGCGGTCGGTGCCGGCGCGCTCCTCGGCGCGCGCGGCGTCGAGCAGCAGGATCGCGTTCTTCGCCACCAGCCCCATCAGCATGATCACGCCGATGATGCTCATGAGGTTGAGCGTGCCGTGCGTGACCAGCAGCGCCGCGACGACGCCGATCAGGCTCAGCGGCAGCGAGATCATCACCGGGATCGGCGCCGTGAACGAGCCGAACTGGATCACCAGCACGAGGTACATCAGCGCGACGCCCGAGACGAGCGCGATGCCCAGGTTGGCGAACACCTCCTGCTGGTCGCGCGAGTTGCCGGCCAGCTCGATGCCGTAGCCCGGTGGGAACTGCGTCGCCTTGACGATCTTCATCGCGTCGGCCAGCAACTCGCCCGACGAGCGCCCCTGCGCGTTGGCCGTGACGGTGACCATGCGCTTGCCGCCGGCGTGCTCGATGACCGAGGGCGCCTTGCCCATCGAGACGGTGGCGATCTGCTCCAGCGGCACCGTGCGGTCGGTGCCCGCGATGGCGATCGGCAGGCGCTCGATGTTCGAGGCGTCGACGCGGTCCTGCGGCGCGAGGCGCACGGCGACGTCGCGCGTCTCGCCGGTCGGGTCGACCCAGTCGCCGGCCTCGACCCCCGCGAAGGCCACGCGCAGCGTCTGCGCCGCGTCGTTGATCGAGACGCCCATGCGGTTGGCCAGGCCCCGATCGAGGTCGATGCGCAGCTCCTGCTGCGGATCCTGCTGCGACAGCTCGACGTCCACCGCGCCCCGGACCTGGCGCAGCTTGTCCATGAAGTCCGAGGTGATCGCGAGCAGCTTGCGCGAGTCCGCGCCGTAGAAGCGCAGCTCCACCGACTTCTGGCCCCCGTTGTTCAGGTCGTCCATCACCGTGTACTCGGCGCCCACCAGGCTGCGCACGCGGTCGCGCAGGTCGTCGGCGACCTGCTGCGCGCTGCGCTTGCGCTCGGTGCTCTTGTGGATGTCGACGTAGACGGTGGCGTTCGCGGCGTTGATCTCGGCGCTCGAGTTCTTGTACTCGGGCAGCTGGCGCGTGAGGGCGACCGCGGCCTCGGTCTTCAGGCGGGCGTACTCCAGGCTCGAACTGGGCGGCATGCGCACCTGGACCATGATGGTGCCCACGTCCGACTTGGGCAGGAACTCCGAGCCGCCGAGCGTGCCCTGCAGCACCAGCGCGGCCGCGAAGCTGAGGAAGGCGACCCAGCCCATCGTCCAGCGATGGTGCATCGCCCACTGGATGACCGCGCCGTAGCGATCGGCCTGGTGGTCGAACCAGTCGTTGAAGCGCTGCAGCACGCGACCCAGGCCCTTGCGCGGCGCGTCGTGCAGGTCGACCGGGTCGCCCCAGTAGGCCGACAGCATGGGGTCGAGCGTGAACGAGATCAGCAGGCTCACGATCACGGAGGCCACGACGGTCAGGCCGAACGGGCGGAACCACTCGCCCGTCATGCCGGGGATGAAGGCCACCGGCGCGAACACCGAGACGATGGAGAACGTCGTCGCCGCGACGGCCAGGCCGATCTCCGCGGTGCCGCGCAGCGCCGCGGTGCGGCGGTCCTCGCCGCGCTGCATGTGGCGGACGATGTTCTCGCGCACGACGATCGCGTCGTCGATCAGCACGCCGATCGCCAGCGACAGCCCGAGCAGGCTCATGAAGTTCAGCGTGAAGCCGCACAGCCATACCGCGATGAACGCCGTGATGACCGAGGTCGGCAGCGACAGGCCCGTGATCAGGGTCGAGCGCCACGAGTTCAGGAAGACGTAGACCACGAGGATCGTCAGCCCGGCGCCGAAGACGAGCGCGTGCACGACGTTGTTCAGGCTGTCCTGCGCCTCGTCGCCGCCGTCCTCGGTGATCTCCATCTTCAGCTTGCCGGCGTACTCCTCGTTGATCTGCTTGACGACCGCGCGCACCTCCTTGGCCACGCTCACCGAGCTGCCGTCGCGGGTGCGCGAGACCGACATGCCGACGTTCAGCCGGCCGTCGCGCTCGTTGTGCGAGTCCGCGTCGGCGAAGCCGTCCTGCACCGTCGCGACCTGGCCCAGGCGCACGAAGTCGTCGCCCGAGCGCTTGATGGGCATCTGGTCGAACTCCACCGGCGACTCGAAGCGGCCGACGAGGCGGATGCTCTGGTCCTCGAGCTCGCCGCGCACCTTGCCCACCGGCGCCGTGGCGTTCTGCATGCGCAGCGCGTTGACGACGTCGGTCACGGAGACGCCGAACTCGTGCAGCTTCTGCGCGTGCAGCAGCACCGACAGCTCGCGCTGGCGCGCGCCGTAGACGTTGACCACCGACACGTTCGGGATCGCGCGGAAGCGGTCGGCGAACCTGTCCTCGGCCAGCAGCGAGAGCTCGGCGTGGCTCAAGGTGCTGGACGACAGCGCGATCTGCATCACCGGCTGCGCCGACGGATCGATGCGCGTGAGCACCGGCTCGCGCATCTCGATCGGCAGCTTGTAGCGCACGGTGCCGATCGCGTTGCGGATCTCGTCGGAGGCCTGGGTCAGGTCCTTGTGGAAGTTGAAGACGAGGATGAAGGTGGCGTTGCCCTCGACCGCCTTGGCGTGCGAGCGCGCCTGGTCGACGCCCTCGATGCCCTGGAAGGTGCGCTCGATGCGGTCGACGATCTCGCGCTCGACGGTGTCGGGCGAGGCGCCGGGATAGTCGATGCTGACCGCGATCAGCGGCTGCTGCACGTCGGGGATGTTGTTGACGCGCAGCTTGGACAGCGCGATCAGGCCCAGGCCCATCAGCGCGATGATGATGACGATGGCCGCGATCGGCCGCTTGATGCTGAAGTCGGAGAGGAACATGGGGCGGCTCCTGGCGCGTCAGGCGCGCGCGCCCGCGGCGGTCGCGGCGGCGGTCGAGGACGCGGCC
>DASVLN010000836.1:0-2089 GCA_036384855.1 Burkholderiaceae bacterium
GCGCGCGATGCCGGCACGCTCGCCTTCCACACGGCGGCGATCGTCCTCTCGCCGGCGGTGCTGGCCGGGCTCGCGCGCCGCCGGCGCTGACCGCCCGTCGCTCAGGGCGCGGCCGCCGCCGGCCGATCTGCGGCCTTGCCCTTGCGCCGGGCCGTGGCCTCGGGGAAGTGCTCGCGCGCGTGCGCCAGCGCGTCCTCGAACGAATGGGCGACGCCGTCGACGATGTCGCCCGCGCTCTCGAGGTCCTCTTCGGGCAGCAGGCCCACCACGGGCCGGCCGGCGAAGCGGCGCCGCAGCTCGGCGACCACCGCGGCCGCGCGATCCCATTCGGCGTTCGGGAACGCGCTCACGACGTACAGCAGCGCGATGCTGTCCGGCGACGCGCCCGGCGGCGGGCCGGCCTCGAGGTCGGAGACCGACAGGTGCCGCGCGTCGATGCCGACGTCCCGCAGCAGGCGCACCAGCACCTCGGTGACGAGGTCGTCGCGCAGCGAGCCGAGCCCGAAGCACAGCACGACGGAGCCCGGCGCCACCACGAGCGGCCCCTGCCAGCGCCCGAGCGCGCTCTCGCGCCGATGGCGCAGGTGGGCGCCGAGGCTGGGCTCGTCCAGCACCGAGATGCGCTGGCGGCCACGCGTGCATCCCTGCGCGGTCAGCGCCTCGATCACCTGCGCGATCGTGCCCTTCACGCGCATCTGCTGCTCGCCGCTGATGCTGCCGTTCAGGAAGTCGGCGACGGCAAGGCGCAGCGCCGGCATCAGGATGCGGTCGCAGTAGCGCGCGAGCGACTTGCGCTTGAGGTAGTTGCGCGCCGCGGCGACGACCTCGTCGGCGTCCCCCGAGAGCGCGCGCTGGTAGAAGCGCTCGGACATCGTGAGCGCGGGCGTGTCACCCAGCAGGATGTCGAGGAACGCGAGCGATTTCACGTAGCGACCGAGCACCACGAGGCACAGCGTCAGCGGCGTCGAGACCAGCAGGCCGATCGGGCCCCAGATCCAGCTCCAGAAGATCGCCGCGAGCACCACCGACAGCGGCGACAGCCCCGTCGTGTGGCCGTACAGCTGCGGCTCGACGACCTGGGACGCGATCAGCTCCACCGCCGCGAACAGGCCCAGCGTGAGGAACATCATCGACCAGCCGGGATCGACCGCCGCCGCCAGCAGCGCCGCGCTGAAGGCCGCCACGAACACGCCGACGTAGGGCACGAAGCGCAGCACGGCCGTCAGCACCGCCCACAGCATGCCGTGCGGCAGGCCGATCGCCATCGCGCCCAGCCACACCACGGCGCCGACGCCCACGTTGACCGCGAACTGCGAGACGAAGAAGCGCGACAACCGCTCGCCCGCGTCGTTGAACGCGTGCGTCGTGCCGCGCAGGTCGGAGCCGCCGATCAGGCGGATGAAGCGATCGCGCAGCGACTCGTGCTCCAGCAGCACGAAGACGAGGATCACGAGCACGATGCCGGCCTTGCCCAGCGGCCCCCACACCGACGAGAACACGCGCGACATCACCTCCACCGGCGTGGGCGGGCGTTCGTGGATCTCCACCGGCACGGCGCCGTTGGCGGTCAGCGGCGCGCGCGCGAGGTCGATCGTGCCGGGCGCGGCGTCGGAGGCGGCGGGCGGCTGGCCATCCAGCCGGCTCATCATGCGGCCGGCCTCCCCGCGCATCGCCTCCATGCGCCCGAGCGTGAGCTCGCGCACGACCTCGACCTTCGCGCGGATCGTCGTCTCGTACTGCGGCAGGCTCGCCGCCATCGCGACCACCTGCGTCGCGATCACCCCCGCCAGCCCGAGGACGCACAGCGTCGTGACCGAGACCGCGCCCAGCACCGAAGGCACCTGCCCGAGCCCCAGCCGCCGGAACCGCCGCACCAGCGGCGCGAGCAGCAGGCTCAGGATCGCCGCCAGCGTAACCGGCACCAGCACCTCGCGCCCGAAATACAGCAGCACCAGCACGGCGGTGCCGTTGACGAGCGGGCCCGCGAAGTTGCGCATCCCGGGCTGCAGCGCCGGCGGCGGCGCGGCCGGCGGAGCCAGGCGCGCGGCGGCGGACAGCGGCGGGATCGGGTCGATGGGCGGCGGGGCGG
>DASVLN010000837.1:0-16561 GCA_036384855.1 Burkholderiaceae bacterium
GACCTCGCGCAGCGCCTGGCCGACGTGCACGACGCCGAGCGCCTGCTGCGCGCGACCCAGGCCGAGCTGATCCAGGCCGGCAAGCTGGGCATGCTCGGGCAGATGGCCGCCGGCGTCACGCACGAGCTCAACCAGCCGCTGACCGCGATGCAGGTGTTCGCGGACAACGCGAGCGCCCTCCTCGAGCGCGGCGACGCCGCGGCCGCGCGCGTGAACCTCGGCCACATCGCCGACGCCGCCGGCCGCATGGGCGCGCTCGTCGCGCAGCTCAAGACCTTCGCGCGCAAGTCCGACGGCGCGCCCGGGCCGGTCGACCTCGCGAGGGCCATCGACAACGCGGCCCTGCTCGTGCGGCGCGACTTCGAGCACGCCGCCGCGACGCTGGACATCGACATCGGGCAGCCGGCCGTCGTCACCGGCGACGCGATCCGGGTCGAGCAGGTGCTGATCAACCTGCTGCGCAACGCGCTCGACGCCGTGCGACCCTGCCCCGAGCGTCGCGTGCGCGTGGCGCTGCGGGCCGGCGAGCGCGCCGTGCTGCGGATCTCCGATACCGGACCGGGTATCTCGCCGCTCGCCCGGGCGCACCTGTTCGAGCCGTTCTTCACCACCAAGCCCTCGGGCGCCGGGCTGGGCCTGGGGCTCGCCATCTCGTCGTCCATCGTGCAGGCGATGGGCGGCACGCTCGCGGCCGAGGAGAACCCGGGCGGCGGCGCCGTGTTCGTGCTCGCGCTGCCGCTGCAGGAAGCCGTCGTGCCATGACCATCGCGAATCCCGAAGTGCTGCTGGTCGAGGACGAGGCGAGCGTGCGGCTCGCGACGGCGCAGGCGCTCGCGCTCGCGGGCATCGCCGTCGAGGCCTTCGCGAGCGCCGAGGACGCGCTGGCGGCCGTCGGCACGGGCTTTCCCGGCGTCGTGCTGAGCGACGTTCGGCTGCCGGGGATGTCCGGCATGGACCTGCTCGACGAGGCAGGGCGGCGCGACCGCGAGCTGCCCGTCATCCTCGTGACCGGCCACGGCGACGTCGAGCTCGCGGTGCAGGCGATGCGGCGCGGCGCGTACGACTTCATCGAGAAGCCGTTCCGCGCCGAGCGCCTCGTCGACGTCGTGCGGCGCGCGCTGGAGCGCCGCCGCCTCGTCCTCGAGAACCGCGCGCTGCGACTGGCCGCGAGCGAGCGCGACGCGCTGCCGCAGATCGTCGGCGAATCGGGCGCGATGCAGCGCCTGCGCGGCTTCGTCGCCACGATCGGCCCGACCGGCGCGGACGTGCTGATCAACGGCGAGACCGGCACCGGCAAGGAAGTCGTCGCGCGCCAGCTGCACGCCGCGGGCTCGCCGGGCGCGCCCTTCGTCGCGATCAACTGCGCCGCGATGCCGGAGACGATGTTCGAGAGCGAGGTCTTCGGCCACGAGGCCGGGGCGTTCACCGGCGCGCACAAGCGCCGCATCGGCAAGTTCGAGTTCGCGCGCGGCGGCACCGTGTTCCTCGACGAGATCGAGTCGATGCCGCTCGCCCTGCAGGCCAAGCTGCTGCGCGTGCTGCAGGAACGCACGCTCGAGCGCCTGGGCGGCAACGAGGCCGTGCGCATCGACTGCCGCGTGGTCGCGGCCAGCAAGACCGACCTGCTCAGGCTGTCCGAGGAAGGCCGCTTCCGCGCGGACCTGTACTGGCGCATCGCCACCGTCTCGGTGCAGCTGCCGGCGCTGCGCGAGCACGCCTCGGACATCCCGCAGCTGCTCGCCCACTTCGTCGGCCTCGCCTGCGCGCGCTACAAGCGGCCGCTGCCCGACTGGACGCCCGCGCAGATGGCCGACTGGTCGGCGCGCCGCTGGCCCGGCAACGTGCGCGAGCTCAAGGCCTTCGCCGACCGCCTGGTGCTGGGCGTGGACGACGATGCCGGCGCGCCGCCCGATCCGCAGGCCGCGACGCTCCCGCGCCAGCTCGAGGCCTTCGAGCGCCGCGTGCTGCGTGCCGCGCTCGCGCAGGCCGACGGCAACGTCGCGCTCGCGGCGGAGCGCCTGGGCGTGGCCAAGACCACGCTGTACGACAAGCTCAAGCGCTTCGGACTGGGCAACTGAGTGATCGATTTCACGCCGGCCGGTGCGATCCCCCGATCCAGCCGGCCGGCGCGCCGCCGATCTGAGTGGAGGGCACCCGGCCCCTTCAGCCGGGCACGACAGGAGACAAAACGCATGTTCAAGGATCTGCGCATCCGCACCCGCCTGGCCCTCGGCTTCGGCGGCGTGCTCCTGCTGACGGTGCTCGCGATCGCCGCCGGCCTGCTGGAGGTGGCCTCGGTCGCCGAGCAGAACCGGCGCCTGCTCGACGAGCCGCTGACCAAGGAGCGCATCACCAGCGACTGGTACCGCGTGATCGACGCGGGCAGCAAGCGCACGCTGGCGATGGCGGTCAGCGCCGACCCGGTGCTGCCGGCCACCTTCGCGGACGACATGAAGTCCTCGACGGCGCTGTCCAACAAGTACCAGGACGAACTCACCAAGCTCGCAACTTCCGCCGAGGAAGGCCGGCGCATGGCCGACATCCTGGCCGCGCGCAAGGTCTACCTGAACCTGCGCAACGAGATCGCCGCCCTGCGCCGCGACGGCAAGGGCGACGAGGCCAACGCCGCCGCCGAGCGCCTGAAGCCGGCGACGACGGGCTACCTGGGCGCGCTGCAGGCGATGCTCGACACCGAGCGCTCGGCCATCGACACCCGCGCCGGCGCGATCCGCGACGAGGTCGCGCGCAGCCTGTGGATCCTGGGCACGCTCGGCGTGGCGGTGCTCGTCATGGGCGCCGGATTCTGCCTGTTCATCGCGCGCGGCATCACGGGCCCGATCGGCGACGCGATCGCCGCGGCCCGGCGCGTGGCGGCGGGCGACGTCGCCCACGACATCCGCGTCGACCGCCGCGACGAACTCGGCCAGCTGCAGTCGTCGATGGCGGAGATGTCGGGCCAGCTGCGGCGCATGATCGCGGCGATCCGCGACAGCGCGTCGGTGATCGCCGGCGCGTCGCAGGAGATCGCCAACGGCAACGCCGACCTGTCGCAGCGCACCGAGGAGCAGGCCGCCTCGCTGCAGCGCACGGCCGGCAGCGTCGAGCAGCTGAGCGCCGCGGTGCGCACCAACGCCGACTCGAGCGCGCAGGCGCTGGCGCTCGTCAATTCGGCGACGAAGTCGGCCAGCGAGGGCGACGCGATCGTCGCCGAGGTCGTCAGCACGATGCGCCGCATCACCGACTCGTCGACCCGCATCGCCGACATCGTGGGCGTCATCGACGGCATCGCGTTCCAGACCAACGTGCTCGCGCTGAACGCCTCCGTCGAGGCGGCGCGCGCGGGCGAGCAGGGCCGCGGCTTCGCGGTCGTCGCCTCCGAGGTGCGCACGCTGGCACAGCGCAGCGCCGCGGCGGCCAAGGAGGTGCGCGCGCTGATCGACGAGTCCTCGGGCAGCGTGGATGCGGGCGCGCAGCTGGTCGGGCAGGCCGGCGAGTCGATGCAGGGCATCCTCGCGTCGGTGCGCAAGGTCGACGCCATCATCGGCGACATCGCGGTCGCGAGCCGCGAGCAGGCCGGGGGCATCGAGGAGGTCAACCAGGCCGTCGCCGCGCTGGACGCGACGACGCAGCGCAACGCCGCGCTCGTCGAGGAATCGGCGGCGGCGGCGATGTCGCTGCAGGAGCAGTCGCGCCGCCTCGTCGAGGCGGTGGCCGTGTTCGCGACGCAGGAGGACTGAGCATGCGATCCGGCTTCCTCGCGGCGGCCGCCGCGGCGCTGCTGTGGGCGCTCGCGGCGCCGGCGCGCGCCGATCTCGTCATCGGCCAGACCGCCGGCTTCACGGGCCCCGCCTCGGGCAGCGTCAAGGAGCTCGCGGCCGGCGCGCAGCTGGTCGTCGACGACGCGAACCGCCACGGCGGCGTGCACGGCGAGCCGGTGAAGCTGGTGCAGCTGGACGACCGCTTCGACCCCGCTCAGGCGGCGCGCAACGCGCAGGCGCTGGTCGACCAGGGCGCGATCGCCCTGTTCGCCTCGCGCGGCACGCCGCACACGCAAGCGATCCTGCCGGTGCTGGCGCGTGCGCACGTTGCGCTGGTCGCGCCGTCGACCGGCGCCCGCGTGCTGTACGAACCCGTCGACCCGTACGTCTTCACCGTGCGCGCGCCTTACCAGCGCGAGGCCGAGGAGGCGATCGTCCACCTGGACACCGTCGGCGTCACGCGCATCGCCGTGCTGCACGCCAACGACGCGTTCGGCGCCGACGCGGTGGCGGGCGCGAGCAAGGGCTTCACGCGCATCGGCAAGTCGCCGGCGATCCTGGCGGCGCTCGACCGCGACCATCCCGACTTCGCGGCGCTCGCCCCGCGCATCGCCGCCGAGCAGGTGCAGGCGGTGCTGATCATCGGCACGGCGGACGCCGTCGTCGCGGGCACCGCCGCGATCCGCGCCGCGGGCTCGCGCGCGCAGGTGGTCACGCTCTCGAACAACGCCTCGCAGGCCTTCGTGCGCGCGATGGGCGCCAACGCGCGCGGGACGGTGGTCTCGCAGGTGTTTCCGTCGGAGCGCGCGCTCGGCGTGCCGCTGGTCAAGGAGGCGCACGACCTGGCCCGGGCGCGCGGGCTCGCGCTCACGCCGTCGATGATCGAGGGCTTCGTCGGCGCGAAGGCGCTGCTCGAGGCCCTGCGCCGCGCCGGGCCGGCGCCCACGCGCGCCCGCGTGCTCGCGGCGCTCGACGGCCTGTCGCGCTACGACGTGGGCGGCATGACGCTGTCGTACTCGCCCGCCAGCCATGCGGGGCTGGACTACGTCGACCTGTCCATCATCGGCGCGGACGGGCAGTTCCAGCGCTGACCCGCGCCCGACCTCGCTGCGCCGTCATTGCGCCGTCATCAGGTCGTCAGCCGGCCGCGAGCGAGTGGGCATGCACCAGCGACTTCGCGAGCGCCCGGTTCACGTCGCCGACGGTCAGCATCAGCGCCTCCGCGGACTCGCGGATGTCGTAGGCCGACTCCTGCTCCACGGCGCGCGCGATCGCGAGGAAGGGCGCGCACGGGCCGGCATCCTCGGTGAGCGCCTGGGCGACGGTCTCCTGCACCGGGATGCTCTTGAGCAGGCGCTCGAAAGGCTGGCCCAGCATGCGGTCGAGGGTGGAGAACACGCCGCAGATGAACAGCTCGTTGCGCAGCGCGTCGTCGCCGCCGGGGCGGGCGATCTCCTCCATCAGCAGGCCGCGGCGCACGGCCAGGTGCATCAGCGGCTTGAGGTCGGGGTCGTCGATGGCGCTGGTGACCAGCAGCGCGAGCCAGCGCTTGAGCCGCGCGTAGCCGAGGATCATCAACGCGTGGCGGAAGGACGAGATCTCCACCGACAGCCCGAAGCCCGGCGAGTTGAGGTAGCGCATCAGGCGGAACGCGAGCGTCGGGTCGTTCCTGACCACCGCCTCCAGCTTTTCCGCCGGCTCCTCGCGGTCGACGCGCTGCATCAGGTCGACGACCGTGGTGACGCCGGTGGGCACCTGCTTGGGCTTGCTGTCGGCCCCGGGCGCCTCGCCGACCGGCCAGCCGACGACCGCCGTGAATCCCGCCTTGAGCGCGCCGGCCGACATCACCGGGCCGTCCGAGCCGATGAACAGGCGCTGCAGCGGCTTGCCGCCGGAGCCGTTCGGGAGCGGGTCGCGCACGTGCGCGCGGTCGACGGTCACGTGGCGGAACAGCGCCCACAGCTGCGCCGGCGCGCCCTCGGGCACGCGGCCGCCGAGCACGAGCGACAGGCCGGTGGCCACGCGCTCCTCCAGCAGCGTCGCCAGGCCCGGGTCGGCGAGCATGAAGCCGGGCACCTCGATCATCAGGTGGGACGCGGTCGGCGCCGCGAGCACCGCGCGCAGCGCGCCTTCGTGGGCGATGCTGAGCATCAGCGGGCCCGCCTCGGCGGGCGCGATCTCGTCGATCACCGAGAGCAGGCCCTGCGCGTCGACCGGCGCGTCGGGCCGTTGCGGGAAGACCGTCAGCCGCGCCGCGTACGGCGCGCGCTTGACGTCGAACAGCGTGCTCGCGCCGAGCACGACCTGGTTCAGTACCGGGTGGTCGAGGGACATGTCGGGATCCTCTGGGGCATGGGTGGATGGCGCGATGGAACGGACGGCCGCGGCGGCCGCAGGGTCAGCCGTTCAGGTACTGGAACAGCGACATCTTCTGGATCGTCGCATAGCTCTGGAGCGCCGCCGAATAACCCGTCTGCTGGGAGTTGAACGAGGACAGCGCCTTGACCATGTCGAGGTCTTCGGCATCCGAGCGCGAGGTCTGAGCGGACAGCTGCGTCGCGTCGAGCCGGCCCTTGACGCCGTCCAGGCGCTGCAGGGTCGTGCCGGCGTAGCTGCGCGCCGAGGAGATGTGGGCCGAGACCTGGTCGATGTCGCGCAGGCCATCCTGTACCGCCTGGGCCACGCCGGCGTCGCCCTTGCCCTTCGTGGTCAGGCTCTTGACGACGTTGTCCAGGGTGTCGAACAGCGACAGGTCCTTCGCGGAGGGCGTCACCTGGAAGGTGTCGCCGTCGGCCGGGGCGCCGCTGATCGTGAAGGACATGCCGTCGACGTCGATCTCCTTGCCGCTCGCGAACGGGGCGCCCGAGACGGCGGTCGGGTTGCCGTCCTTCAGGATCGAGTAGGTCGGCGCGCCGCCGGCGGTGCTGAAGACGACCTGGTAGCTGGAGCCGGTGATCTGGTTGGGCGCCGTCACGTGCCCGGCGTCGATCCAGGCGCCGCCGGAGTTCACGTTCTGCGTCACGAACACGCCGTTGCCGGTGCTGGCCGAGAGCCACACGTCGCCGCCGTCCAGCGTGAGCGGCAGCGGCTCGTCGGTGGCCACGTTGACGCTGCCGCCGACGCCGGTGAACTTCACGCCGCCGGGCTCGTCGACGAAGGGCGCGCCGCCCGAGCCCTGGCCGGAGAAGACGTAGCCGCCCTGGCCGTCGGGCCGGTTGGCCACCGACAGCAGCTGGTCGCGGATCGCCGCGATCGCCGCCGCCTTGGAGGCGCGCTCGTCGTCGCTGTAGCTCGCGTCGCCGGCGCTCACGACCAGCTCGCGCGCCTGCTGCAGCAGGTCGGAGGCGTCGCCCAGCGCGGACTCGGTGAGCGTCATGGCGTTGCTGCTGGCGTCCACCGCCTTCTCGCTGGCGGTGGTGCGTTCCTCGAGCGCGCGGGCGCGTTCCGCGCGCGCGGCGGCGGTCGGGTCGTCGCTCGCCTTGACGACGCGCTTGCCGCTGGTCATCTGGATCTGCGTCTGCTGCAGGTTGTTCTGCCGCTCCAGCAGGTTGTTGACCGCGCCGTCGTAGGCGCTGGCGGTCGCGATGCGATCCACGCTCATGGGATGTCCCTGCCTCTATCTCGAATCAACGCCCCGCCACCTGCAGCAACGTGTCGAACACGGTCTGCGCGGTCTGCAGGATCTTGGCGGCGGCCTGGTAGCCCTGCTGGAACTGCAGCAGGCGCGCGGCCTCCTCGTCGAGGTTCACGCCGCTCTTGGCGTCGACCGCCTGGTCGGCCTGCTGCGAGGCGGCCTGCGAGATGTCCGACGCCGACTTGGCACCCTGCACGCGCACGCCGATGTTGGCGAGCGTCGCGGCGTAGGCGTCGGTGGCGGTCACGCCGTCGGCGAGCGAGCCGTCGACCTGCTTCGTGCGGCCGACGAAGGTCTCGTCGCGCAGCGCGACCATCGCGAGCGCGTTGCCGTTGTTGCTCTCCGGGTGCGCGGTCCGGGAGACGCTGACCGTGTCGCCCGCGTTCGGCACGCCGTTGAGCGTCAGCTCGAAGCCGTTGAGCGCGATCGGCTGGCCGGCCGCCCACGTGCCGGTGCCGGTGGTCGTGTTGCCGCTGCCGTCGGTGAGCGTGTAGCTGTAGTCGCCCGCGTTGGACGTGAAGGTGATCGCCGCCGTCGTGTTGGGATCGTTGGTGCTGCTGACGACGTCCAGCGCATCGACGCTGGCGGTGCCCGTGTTGGCCACGCCCATCACGGCGGTCTCGGGCGACGAGGCGGCGATGCCCGACGGGTCGTCGAGCACGCGCACCATGCCCACCGCGGCGCGGCCGACCGGCTGCAGCTCGAAGCTGTCGCTGGCCCCCAGCGGCGCGCCACCCAGCGTGATCTGGAAGCCGTCCAGGCTGTCGCCGAGCGCCGCGCCGTCGGACTGGCGCGTGTAGGTGAAGCCGCCGTTGCCGTCGGACAGCATGTCGAACTTCGCGCCGTCGGACTGCCGCGTGACGACGTAGTTGCCGTCGACCGCCGCGTCGGCGGCCAGCGTGTAGTCGCTCGCCTGCAGCTGCGTGCCGTCGACGACCTTGAGCGTGCAGGTGCTCGCGAGCGCGCCGCCCGCGTCGCGCGCGTTGTGGACGTTGGCGATCGCCGCCGGCGCGCCGGTCGCGAAGATCGGGTCGCCGGCGCTGGCGGGCTGGCTCATGTCGATGCCGTAGCCCTGCACCTCGTTGACGCGCGACGCGAACGCCGCCGCCATCTGCCCGAGCTGGTTGCGGGCGGCGACGAGATCCTCGTTCTGGTACTTCAGCAGGCCGGCGATCGAGCCGCCCACGAGCAGGTCGTTGGGCAGCGGGTGCAGGATGCCGCTGTCGCTGATCGAGATGCCCGAGCGGTTCGTGTTGGCCGGGTCGGGCGTGACGGCGAGCGACTCGGCCTCCGCGCCCAGCACGAGGCGCTGGCCGCCGGCGACGAACACGCCCACCGAGCCGTCGCTGGCCGTGATCGTCGAGACCTTGACGAGGTTGCCGACCTGCTTGACCAGCTGGTCGCGCTTGTCGAGCAGGTCGTTGGGCGCCGAGGCCGAGCCGCGCAGCGCGGCGATCTGGCCGTTGATCTGCGCGATCTGCTTGGCCAGCGAGTTGACCTGCGCGACCGAGCTCTGGAGGTCCTGCGTGACGCCGCCCTGCAGCGCGTCGAGCGACTGGCCGGCGGTCGCGAAGCGGTCGGCGACCTCGCTCGCGTCGGACAGGATGACCTGCCGCGCCGACGAGTCCGACGGGCTGTTGGCGAGGTCGACGTAGGCGTTCATGAAGTTGCCCATCGCCGCGCCCACGCCGGTGTCGCCGGTCGGGAAGATCGTCTCCAGCTGCTTCAGGTTGGAGGCGCGCGCGTCGTCCATCGCGGCCATCGAGCTCGCCGACGCCGCCTGCTGCGAGAGGAAGCGGTCGCTCGCGCGCTGCACGGTGACGACGTCCACGCCCTTGCCGATGAAGCCCGCGCCGGTGTCCTGGCCGCCGGAGCTCGCGAGGTCCACCGTCTGGCGCGAGTAGCCGGGCGTCTGCGCGTTGGCGATGTTGTGGCCCGTCGTCTGCATGGACGCGTAGTTGGCGGCCATCGCGCGCATGCCGATCGACATCAGTGCCGACGAGCTCATCGCATGCCTCCTTCCGTTTCAGTCCGCAAGTCCATGGCCGATATCCCGATCACAAGGCTCTCAGGCCAGCGCCAGCTGCTGCTGCACGCGGCGGGTCGTGTGGATGACCTTGGCGATCTTGTCCGCGTAGGCCGGGTCGGTCGCGTAGCCGGCGTGCTGCAGGCCGCGCGCGAAGCCGGTCGCGTCCTTGCCCGCCGCGACGACGGCGGCGTAGCGCGGGCTGTTCTTCATCGTCGCCGCGTAGTCGGCGAAGGACTCGGCATAGCTCGAGTAGGCGCGGAAGGTCTGCGTGACCTTGTGCGGGCGGCCGCCGTAGTATTCGGTGGTCGTGACGTCGGTGGTCGCGCCCTTCCAGTTCGGGCCGGCCTTGATGCCGAACAGGTTGTACGAGGTCGTGCCGTCCGCGTTGCGGATCTCCTTGCGGCCCCAGCCGGTCTCGTGCGCGGCCTGCGCGATCATGAAGGTCGCCGGGATGCCGGTGGCCTTCTCGGCGGCGTTGGCCGCCTCGGTGTGCGCCGAGACGAATGCCGCCGCGGCCTTGGTCGGCAGCGTGACGGTGGCGTCCGGGTGCAGCGGGTCGACCGGCATCGGGTTGGCGGTCACCGGCTTGATCGTGGTGACGCCCTGGTCGAGGCCCATCTGGCGCTCGAGCTGCTTGGCGATCATGTCCGAGAGCCCGCCCGGCTGGCCGGCGAGCTTGGTCGCCCATTGCGAGTCCAGCATCTCCTTGCCCATCTTCGAGCCCTCGTCGTCCATGCCGTCGGCGTTGGCCATGGTGGACTCGCGCATGCTCTTGAGCAACTGCTGGGTGAACAGCGTCTCGAACTGCTTGGCGGCCTCGCGCACGGCGGCCTTCGGGTCGCGCTGTGCCTTGACGCGCAGGTCCTCCAGCCCACCGCCGAGGTTCAGCGAGGCGGGTTGCGCGGCGGAGGCGGTGAGGGAATTGCTCATGGCGCAGGCCTTCGCGTCAGATCACTTCCAGGTCGGCGTTGAGCGCGCCGGCCGACTTCATGGCCTGCAGGATCGCGAGCAGGTCCTGCGGCGTCGCGCCCAGCGCGTTGAGCGCCTTGACGACGTCTGCCAGCCTGGTGCCCGCAGGCATGTTCACGAGCGAGCCGCCCTGGCTGGCGATCGCGATGTCGGTCTTCTGGGTGACGACCGTCTCGCCGGCGGAGTTCGGCGCCGGCTGGCTCACCTGCGGATTGGCGTTGATCGTCACCGACAGGCTGCCGTGCGCGACCGCGCAGGGGCTCAGGCTGACGGCCTGGTTCATCACGATGGAGCCGGTGCGCGCGTTGAGCACGACCTTGGCCGCGGGCGTGGCCTGGGCGATGTCGAGGTTCTCGATGTCGGCCATGAAGCCGACGCGGGCGTCCGGGTCGGACGGCGCGCGCACCATCACGACGCGGCCGTCGACCGCGCGCGCCGTGCCCGCGCCCTTGGAGGCGTTGATCGCCTGGGCGACCGCGTGCGCGGTGGCGAAGTCGGCGGCGTTCAGGTCGAGCTGCAGCTGGTCGCCCTGCGACAGCGGCGTCGGCACCGAGCGCTCGACCGTCGCGCCCTCCGGGATGCGGCCGGCGCTCAGGTGGTTGATCGTGACCTTGGAGCCGCCCGCGGCCGCGCCGGCGCCGCCGACGATCAGGTTGCCCTGCGCCATCGCGTAGACCTGGCCGTCGGCGCCCTTCAGCGGGGTGGCGATCAGCGTGCCGCCGCGCAGGCTCTTGGCGTTGGCGACCGAGGAGACGTCGATGTCGATCGTCTGCCCCGGCTGCGCGAACGGCGGCAGCGAAGCGGTGACGATCACCGCGGCGACGTTCTTGGGCTGCATCGTCGTGCCCGGCGGCAGCGTGACGCCCATCTGCTGCAGCATCGACTGCAGCCCCTGCGTGGTGTAGGGCGTCTGCGTGGTCTGGTCGCCGGTGCCGTCCAGGCCCACGACCAGGCCGTAGCCGATCAGCTGGTTGCTGCGCACGCCCTGCACGGCCGCGACCTCCTTGAGCCGCATGGCCTGCGCCGGCGCGGCGAGCAGCATCGACGCCGCCGCGAGCAGCGAGGCGACGAAGCCGAGGGTCGAGCGGGCGGAGCGGAAGGCGAGCGTCATGGCGGCGGATCGGTGGAGCGGGCGGGTCGGGCGGATGGCGAAGGCGTCGTCGTCAGAGCTGGCCGAGGCGCTGCAGCATCTGGTCGGAGGTCTGGATGGCCTTGGAGTTGAGCTCGTAGGCGCGCTGGGTCGAGATCATCGACACCAGCTCCTCGACGACGTTGACGTTGCTGCTCTCCAGGAAGCCCTGCTGCAGGCGGCCGAGGCCGTTGGTGCCCGGGGCGGCGGTCGAGGGCGAGCCCGAGGACGCGGTCTCGGTGTAGATGTTCTCGCCCTTGGGGTCGAGGCCGGCCGGGTTGGCGAAGCTCGCGAGCTGCAGCTGGCCCAGCGTCGAGGGCGTCGCATTGCCGGGCAGCGTCGCGGAGACGGTGCCGTCGGCGGCGATGGAGATCGACTGCGCCTGCGCCGGGATGGTGATGCCGGGCTGCACGGTGTAGCCGTTGCTCGTGACGATCTGGCCGTTGGCGTCCATCTTCAGCGAGCCGTCGCGGGTATAGCCGGTGGTGCCGTCCGGCAGGGTGACCTGCAGGAAGCCGTTGCCGCTGATGGCCACGTCCAGCGAGTTTCCGGTCTGCTGCATCGCGCCCTGCGTGAAGTCGCGCGCGGTGGCGACGGGGCGCACGCCGAGGCCGACCTGCAGGCCCGTGGGCAGCTGCGTCTGGTCGGAGCTCGCCGAGCCCGACTGGCGCAGGTTCTGGTACATCAGGTCCTCGAAGGTCGCGTGGCTCTTCTTGTAGCCGGTGGTCGCGACGTTGGCGAGGTTGTGCGAGATGTTGTCCAGCTGGAGCTGCTGGGCCTCCATGCCGGTCTTCGAGATCCACAGTGAACGGAGCATGACCTGATTCCCAATGATGGGTGATGGTCAGATCATCGCGAAAACTTGAGGGTCCAATCGCCCGGATAAGGCCGCCTTCCCAGGCGCTTATCGAAGCTGTCTGCGCTCGCTTGAAGCGCGACCGCTCCGGCGCTGCCGCTCTTCCGTCTCATGATAGACACGGGGAAGCGGCAGATCCGGCTCCGCCGGTCTGCACGCGCACGCCCCCTCGGGGGGCAGGGAGCGCTAGCGACCGTGGGGGTCAACCATTTTCGCTGAGGAGCTTGGAGGCCGCCTGGTCCTGCTTCTCGGCGCCTTCCAGCAGCTTCATCTGGTGCTCGAACTGGCGCGCGGCGGCGATCATGCCGACCATGGTCTCGACCGGGCTCACGTTGGAGCCCTCGAGCGCGCCCGACTGGATGCGCGCGGCCGGGTCGGCCGAGAGGTCGCCCGAGTCGGCGCGGAACAGCCCGTCCGTGCCGCGCGTCATCGGTGACTCGGGCGTGACGATCTTGAGCTTGCCGACGTTGGTCGGCTTCTGGTTGCCCACGCGCGCGGAGACGGTGCCGTCCGCGGCGATGTCCACCGAGGCGTTGGGCGGGATCGTGATCGGGCCGCCGTCGCCATTGACCTGCAGGCCGTTCTCGGTGACCAGCACGCCCTCGGAGTTGATCTGCAGCGAGCCCTGGCGCGTGTACGCCTCGGTGCCGTCGAGCCCCTGCACCGCGAGCCAGGAATTGCCGGTCATCGCGACGTCCAGGCTGCGCCCGGTCGCGGTGATCGGCCCCTGGGCGTCGTTGTAGCCGGGGGTGCTCTCCAGCGCGAAGACGCGCGTGGACGCGCCGTCGCCGCGGATGGGCACGGCGCGGAACGCCGTCAGCTCGGCCCGGAAGCCGTTGGTCGAGACGTTGGCGAGGTTGTTGGCGAGCGTGTCCTGGCGCTGCAGCGCGGCCTTCGCGCCCGACATCGAGGTGTAGATCATGCGATCCATGGCGACGCTCCTTCGCTATCCGTCCGGCCGGTCAGCGCAGGTTGACCAGCGTCTGCATCGCCTGGTCCATCGTCTTGATGGTCTGGGCGTTGGCCTGGTAGTCGCGCTGCGCGGTGATCATCTGCACCAGCTGGGCGGTCAGGTCGACGTTGGATTCCTCGAGCGAGCCGGCGTCGAGCGAGCCGAGGTTGCCGTCGCCGGCCACGCCGACGATCGGGCCGCCCGAGGCCGAGGTCTGCTTCCACGAGTTGCCGCCCTGCGCCGCGAGGCCCTGCGGGTTGCGGAAGGTCGCGAGCTCGAGCTGGCCGGCCGCCTTGGTCTGGCCGTTGGAGTACTGGGCGATCAGCTTGCCGGTCGTGTCCACCGACACGCCCGTCAGGCCGCCGGCCGCGTAGCCGTTCTGCACCATGTTGGTCACGCCGAAGTTCGAGCCGAACTCGGTCGCGCCGGACAGGTCGAGCTGGATGCCCGAGATCGGCAGCGTCGTCGCGCCGGCCGCGTTGGTGCTGGCCGGGATGTCCAGCGAGATCGGCCCGGTGGGCGAGACGAGCGTGCTGCCGTCGCTCGCGTACTGGAGCTGGGCGATGGGCGCGGGCGCCCCCGCGGTGCCGCCGACGGTCGTGCCGTTGGCGGTCGCGAAGACGTTCCAGGTGTCGTTGCCCGACTTCTGGAAGTAGTAGCTGACCGCGACGTCCTGGCCCTTGGCGTCGAACATCGTGACCGAGGTCGCGTTGTTGTAGGTCTTCTGGTCGGTGAAGTCGATCGCCGGGCCGCTCGCCGGCACCGTCACGCCCGAGCGCGAGTCGAGGTTGAACTCCATCGTGACCTTGCTGGTGGCCGCCGGGTCGATGCCGCCGGTGGGCAGCTGCAGCGGCACGGCCGCGCCCGAGACCACGTTGCCCTGCGCATCGGCCGCGTAGCCGAGCAGCTTGTTGCCCTGGTCGTTGACGATGTTGCCGTTGTCGTCGACCTTGAACTGGCCGTTGCGCGTGTACTCGGTCTGGTTGGACGAGTCGCGCACCTGGAAGAAGCCGTTGCCGTTGATGGCGAGGTCCAGCGGGTTGCCCGTCGGCGTGATGTTGCCCTGCGTGAACTGCTGCGAGACCGCCGCCACCTGGACGCCGATGCCCGCCTGCACGCTGTTGCCGGCGGCGCCCGTCATCGCGGCGGCGTACATGTCGGCGAACTCCGCGCGCGAGGACTTCTCGCCGTAGGTGTTGGAGTTGGCGACGTTGTTGCCGATCACCTCGAGGTTCTTCGAGGCGGCGTTCAGGCCGGACAGGCCCTGCTGGAAGCTCATGGATGTCTCCTGGAACGGATCAGAGGAAGGCCTGCACGTCGTCGTAGCCGACGCTCTTGCCGTTGTCGAGCTCGAGCGACAGCTTGCCGCCCGCGGTCGAGACGGCCGAGATGCCGCCATAGGCCAGGGGCTTCGAATCGACCTCGCTGGCGTTGTTCATCGCGGTGACCTTGAAGGTCAGCGCCTGGCCGCGCTGGGCCTCGGGGACGTCCCACGAGAAGCTGTGGCGGCCGGCGTCCTGCGCGCCGAGGCGGACGGTGCCGACCGACTGCCCGGCCGGGTTGAGGATGTCGACCTGCACGTCGGTGGCCGGCGTGTCGATCTGGAAGCCGCCGTCGGCCTGGTGGGTGTCGGCGTCGACGTGCACCGAGTTGCCGGCGATCGCGACCTCGCGACCCACCAGCGACGCGCCCTGCATCGCCTGCAGCTGCGCGAACTGGCCGTTCAGGCCGCTGACGGTCGTGTTCAGCGTCTGCACGCCCTCCACGGTGGAGATCTGCGCCATCTGGCTCGTGACCTGTGCGCTGTCCATCGGGTTGAGCGGATCCTGGTTGGACATCTGCGCGACCAGCAGCTTCAGGAAGCGGTTGGACTGGTCGGCGGCGGAGCTGGTCGGGCCGAGCGCCTTGTTGGCGTCGCCGGCCGCGGCCGTGCCGCTCGAGGCGCCTGCCGCGGCGGCGGCCTTGGCCTTCGCCGCGGTGGCGGCCACGGGCATCGGCGGCAGGCCGGGGATGCCGGACGTGGCCGACAGCGGGTTCATGGCGGTGGTGGACATGTGTCGTCAGCTTTCGTGGTCAGCCCTGGCCCATCTGCAGCGTCTTCATCAGCAGGTTCTTGGCCGTGTTCATCACTTCGATGTTGTTCTGGTACGAGCGCGAGGCCGAGATCATGTTGACCATCTCGTCGACCGCGTTGACGTTGGAATAGGTGACGTAGCCGTCGGCGTCCGCGCTCGGCGAGCTCGGGTCGTGCACGCGCCGGCCCGGCGTCTGGTCCTCCGTGATGTTGGAGACCTTCACGCCCGCGCCCGGCACGCCGTCGGGCGTGTTCATCAGCACGGTCTGGAACGTGACCTGGCGTGCCTTGTAGGCCTTGCCGTCCGGGCCCGCGACCGTGTCGACGTTGGCGAGGTTGGACGCGACGACGTTGAGCCGCTGGCTCTGCGAGCTGACGGCGCTGCCGGAAATGTCGAAGATCTTGAACAGGCTCATGGGTTACTCCGCTCAGCCCTGGCTCGGGCTCTTCATCGCGTCGAGCATCGTGCGCACCTGCGTGTTGATGAAGCGCAGCGTGGCCTCGTACTTGACCGAGTTGTCGACGAAGCTGGCGCGCTCGCGGTCCATGTCGACCGTGTTGCTGTCGAGGCTGGTCTGCGACGGCGCCGAATACTTGAGCGCCAGCGCGGAGGTCGACTCGGCGGTGAGCGGCAGGTGGCCGGCGTTGGTCATGGCCGAGCCGCTCATCGATTGCGCGCCCGACAGCTGGCCCGTCGCCTCCCGCAGCGCGGACGCGAAGTCCATGTCGCGGGCCACGAAGCCGGGCGTGTCGGCGTTGGCGATGTTGCCCGCGATGATGCGCTGGCGCTCCGCCCGCAGCGTGAGCGCCTGGGCCTGGAAGTCGAGCGAATCGGTCATGCGGGGCATTGCGGTGTCCTCAGGGCCGTCGGCAGCGTGGATGCGGGGTTCCGGGCACGGTACGACGGCACATGGAACGGGATTGTGGAAGTCAAGGCGCGGAACTGAAGGCCGATAAAGCGGGGGAAGGGCCTGCATTTCGCGGCACCGTCGCCGGGCCCGGACCCTAAAGTAGCCATCACCCGCAATCCTTTGGCCGACGTCCGTGACTCCTGCCCGCGCCCTCTCCCCCGATCGCCTCGCCCGCCGCCTCGCGGCCGCCGGGACGTTCGCGGCCGCGCTGGCCGGGCCGGCGCTGGCGCAGGACGAGCCCGCCTTCGC
>DASVLN010000838.1:0-2574 GCA_036384855.1 Burkholderiaceae bacterium
TGGCGAGGGGAAGGTCGAGCTGGGCGTCCATCCTCGAGGTATCGGCGCGCCGCGCGTGCCACTGAAGGCGGCGCGGCGTGACAAGCGTCTCGCTCGGACAGCCCGCGGTGCGCGAGGACGCGCTCAATTTCCGCGTCGTGCCGGTCGATAACCGTCAGACACCGCCGTCCCTGACCGCCCCGCCGCCTTCTCGTCCCATGGCCGACAACGTCGCCCCCGTCAACCGCTTCGCCCGCAGCGCGTCGATCGCCGTGCGCCTCGCGCTGGCCTTCGCGATGCTGCTCGCCCTGCTGGCGGGCGTCGTCGCGCTCGCGCTCAAGCAGCTGGACCGGGTGGGCGAGTCGGGCCGCATCGTCGCCGAATCCAGCCTGCGCCAGGTGCTGCTCGCGCGCCAGGCGGAGAAGGCCGCCCAGGCCGGCGCGCAGCAGCTGCACACGCTGTTCCTGCTGGACACGCGCCAGGACCGCGTCCCCGTCTACGCGATGATCGACACCGAGTTCGGCGAGCAGAAGATCGCGCTGTCGCAGCTGCTGGCCGACGCCCACGCCGTCGAGGACGCCGTCGTCGTCGAGCGCCTGATCGCCACCCGCGGCCGCTTCGAGGCCGCGTTCCAGCACACCGTCAACGAGGTGGAGCTGGACATGAACGCGGCGCGCCCGATCATGGTCAAGGAGACGCTGCCGGCGCTCAACGACATGCTCGACGCGCTGGACGCCCTGGTCGCCGTGAAGTCGGCGCAGGCCAACGCCACGATCGCCAGCATCAAGGTGCAGCAGGCGCAGAGCCGGCGCGACGTGCTCGAGCTGTCGGGTCTCGCGGTGGTCGTCGCGCTGCTGTGCGCGGTGATGATCACGCGCTCGATCACGCGCCCGCTCGCGCAGACGGTGGCCCTCGCGCGCGAGATCGCCGACGGCAAGCTCGATTCGCCGATGCCCGAGGCCGGCCGCGACGAGGTCGGCGGGCTGATCAAGGCGATCGGCGAGATGCGCGACAGCCTCGCGCAGCGCGAGGCGCGCATCGTCGACCTCGCGTTCCGCGATCCGCTCACGGGCCTCGCCAACCGCACGCTGTTCAACGACCGCCTCGACCAGGCCGTGGGCACCGCCACCCGCACCGGGCATGCCATGTCGGTGCTGCTGATCGACCTGGATCGCTTCAAGGAAGTCAACGACGTCCTCGGGCATCCGGTCGGCGACGAGCTGCTGAACCAGGTCTCCGGCCGCCTCACGCGCGAGCTGCGCCGCACCACCGACACCGTGGCGCGCATCGGCGGCGACGAGTTCGCGGTGCTGCTGCCCGCCCAGGGCCGCGAGGGCGCGGTGCTGCTGGCGCGCCAGCTGCTCGCCGCACTCGACATGCCGGTCACGATCGAGGGCCAGACGGTGGACGTGAGCGGCTCGATCGGCATCGCCACCTTCCCCGAGGACGGCGCGACGACCACCGAGCTGATGGCGCATGCCGACTCGGCGATGTACGTCGCCAAGCAGGCCTCCAGCGGCTACGCGGCCTTCGACCAGCGCATGGCGCGCACCGGCGAGCATGGCCTGAGCCTGCTGTCCGACCTGCGCCGCGCGGTCGACGAGAACCAGTTCTACCTGCAGTTCCAGCCCAAGGTCTCGCTCGCGGACCGCAGCTGCCTGTCGGCCGAGGTGCTGATCCGCTGGCGCCACCCGACGCGCGGCTTCGTGCCGCCCGACCAGTTCATCCCGTTCGCCGAGCGCACCGGCGCGATCAAGTCGATCACGCGCTGGGTGCTGGCGCGCGGCCTGGCGCAGCTCGCGCAGTGGCGGGCGCAGGGGCTGGAGATGTCGCTGAACATCAACGTCTCGACGCGCGACCTCGTCGGGCAGGACCTTCCGGCGCTCGTGAAGGCGCAGCTGCTGGCCGAGGGCGTCGCCGCGCGCCACCTCTGCCTGGAGGTGACCGAGAGCGCGATCATGGAGGACCCCGCGCACGCGCTCGCGTCGCTGCAGGCGCTGCACGACATGGGCGTGCGGCTGTCGATCGACGACTTCGGCACCGGCTACTCCTCGCTCGCGTACCTGAAGAAGCTGCCGGTGCAGGAGCTCAAGATCGACCGCTCGTTCGTGATGAACCTCGACCGCGACGACGACGACATCAACATCGTGCGCTCGACGATCGACATGGCGCACCACATGGGCCTGCAGGTGACGGCCGAGGGCGTCGAGACGGAGTCGGTCGCCGGCAAGCTCAGGAGCCTGGGCTGCGACGACGCGCAGGGCTACCTCTTCAGCCGGCCGTTGAACGCCGACGACTTCGTCGCCTGGGCGATCGTCGCGCAAGCCCAGCGCCCGCGCGCCGCCGCGGCCGCGAAGCCCGTCGCCGGCTGAGGCGCAGCAGCCTCCGGTTCGCCGCCAGCGGGCGGACACCGCGTCCGCGCCCCGCCGGCCGTGCTCGACAGTGGGCATGGCCCATCGACCCGCTCGGACGCTGCATTGACATGTCCCCGGTCGAGGTGCAATTCTGCGGCCTCGATCCAGAGGGAAGCGACCGCAGATGACGCTGGGGCCAGACGGTCCGCGCGCCCCGGGTCCGCCGGACGACGCCTCGGCC
>DASVLN010000839.1:0-7263 GCA_036384855.1 Burkholderiaceae bacterium
GGCAGGCCCGGCCCGGTCACGGCGCGACTCCGGCCGGCACGCGCCGCGCGGGGGATGCCGCCCCTGGCCGCGTCCTGCGTGCGGCGTTCAATGCGCCTCGTCCCAGTTCGCGCCGACGCCCACCTCGGCGATCAGCGGGACGCTCAGGCGCGCGACGCCCGCCATCAGGCGCGGGATCTCGGAGCGCGCCCAGTCGACCTCGGCCTCCGGCACCTCGAAGACGAGCTCGTCGTGCACCTGCATCACCATGCGCGTGGCGCGGCCCTCGTCGTCGAGCGCCTTCTGCACCGCCAGCATCGCCAGCTTGATGAGGTCGGCCGCGGTGCCCTGCATCGGCGCGTTGATGGCCTGGCGCTCGGCGGCCGAGCGCCGCGGGCCGTTGCCGCCGCGGATCTCGGGCAGCTCGATGCGGCGACCGAACAGCGTCTCGACGTAGCCGGTCGCCGCGGCGCTGGCCTTGGTCTCGTCCATGTAGCGCTTGACGCCGGCGAAGCGCGCGAAGTAGCGGTCGATGTAGTCTCGGGCCGCCTTCTGCTCGATGCCCAGCGAGGACGCCAGCCCGAACGCGCCCATGCCGTAGATCAGGCCGAAGTTGATCGTCTTGGCGTAGCGGCGCTGTTCGCTGGTGATCTCCTCGGCCGCCAGGTTGAAGACCTCGGCGGCCGTCGCGCGGTGCACGTCCATGCCCTCGGTGAAGGCCTTGAGCAGCCCGGGATCCTGGCTGATGTGGGCCATCAGCCGCAGCTCGATCTGCGAGTAGTCCGCCGACACCACCACGTGCCCCGGCGGCGCGACGAAGGCCTCGCGCACGCGCCGGCCCTCGGGTGTTCGGATCGGGATGTTCTGCAGGTTGGGGTCGTTGCTGGACAGGCGCCCCGTCACCGCCACCGCCTGCGCGTAGTGCGTGTGCACCCGGCCGGTCGCCGGGTTGACCATCTGCGGCAGCTTGTCGGTGTACGTGCCCTTGAGCTTGGCCAGGCCGCGGTGCTCGAGGATCCTTGCCGGCAGCGGATAGTCGAGCGCGAGCTTCTCGAGCACCTCCTCGTCGGTCGACGGCGCCCCGCTGGCGGTCTTCTTGACCACCGGCAGGCCCAGGCGCCCGAACAGGATCTCGCCGATCTGCTTGGGCGAGCCGAGGCTGAACGGCTGGCCGGCGATGTCGTAGGCCTCCTGCTCCAGCTGCATCATGCGCTCGGCGAGCTGGCGCGACTGTTCGGCCAGGCAGCGGGCGTCGATCAGCACGCCGTGGCGCTCGACGCGCGCCAGCACCTCGCTGACCGGCATCTCGATCTGCTCGTAGACGTAGCGCATGCCCGCGTTCGCCGCCAGGCGCGGCCACAGCACCTGGTGGACGTGCAGCGTCATCTCGCTGTCCTCGCCCGAGTAGCGCGTCGCGCGTTCGATGTCGACCTGCGAGAACGGGATCTGCTTCGCGCCCTTGCCGCACAGGTCCTCGTAGTCGAGGCCCTTGCGGCCCAGGTGGCGCTCGGCGAGGCTCGCGAGGCCGTGCTGACGGTGCGCCTCGAGGACGTAGCTCTGGAGCAGCGTGTCGTGCTGCCAGCCGCGCACCGCGACGCCGATGTTGGCGAAGACGTGGGTGTCGTACTTGACGTGCTGGCCGACCTTGGGCGCGTTCGCATCCTCGAGCCATGGCTTGAGGCGGGCGATGACCTCGTCGAAGGGCAGCTGGTCGGGCGCCCCCGGATAGTCGTGGCGCAGCGGGACGTAGGCCGCGCGGCCCGGCTCGACCGCGAACGAGATGCCGACGATGCGGGCGACCATGGCGTCCAGGGAGTCCGTCTCGGTGTCGAGCGCCGACAGCTCGGCGGCACGCAGGCGCTCGATCCAGGCGTCCAGGCGCTCGAAGGTGTAGATGGCTTCGTACTCGTGCGCGAGCTCGATGGGCGGGGCGACCGGCTCGCCCTCGGCCGGCGCGGCGGCGGTCGCGGGCGCCAGCGTCGCCGCGGGCGTCGCCTCGCCTTCGAGGCCCAGCTGCTTCTCGAGCTCCTGGCGCCAGCTGCGGAAGCCGAAGCGCTTGTAGAACTCGAGCAGCTGGTCGTGGTCGACCGGCTTGAGCGCGAGCGCGTCCAGCACCGGCCAGCCGGCGACATGGCCGCTCAGGTCGCTGTCGCGCACCACGGTGACGAGGCGCTTGCCCTGCGGCAGCCAGTCCAGAGCGGCCCGCAGGTGCTCGCCGACGGCGCCCTTCATCGTCGGCGCCGCCGCGATCACGCCGTCGAGCGAACCGTGCTCCAGCAGCCACTTCACCGCGGTCTTGGGGCCGACCTTGTTGACGCCGGGCACGTTGTCGACGGTGTCGCCGACGAGCGAGAGGTAGTCGATGATCTGGTGCGGCGGCACCCCGAACTTGGCGAGCACGCCGGCCACGTCCAGCGTCTCGTTGGTCATCGTGTTGATCAGGGTGACGTTCTCGTCGACCAGCTGCGCGAGGTCCTTGTCGCCGGTGGAGATCACGGTCTTCCAGCCCGCCTCGCTGGCCGCGCGGGCGAGCGTGCCGATCGCGTCGTCGGCCTCGATGCCCGGCACCATGACGATCGGCCAGCCGAGCAGGCGCACGACCTCGTGGATCGGCTCGATCTGGCGCGACAGGTCCTCGGGCATGGACGAGCGGTTCGCCTTGTACTCGGGATACCACTCGTCGCGGAAGGTCTTGCCGGGCGCATCGAAGACGCAGGCGGCGTAGTCCGCGCCGATCTGCTCGCGCAGGCGCTTCATCATCGCGACCATGCCGTGGATGGCGCCGGTCGGCACGCCCTCGGGCCCGCGCAGGTCGGGCATGGCGTGGTAGGCGCGGTAGAGGTAGCTGGAGCCGTCCACCAGCAGCAGGGTCGTGTCGGTCATGGGGCGCATTGTGCCCAGGATGCGAGGGCGCCGCGGAGCGTTCGCGCGGGCGAAACCGGCGGTTCCGCCTTCGCGTCCTCCGCCGCGACACGAACGTCTTAGAATCCGCCCATGACCGCCCGCACCGCTTCGACCCCTGTCCTCGCCGCGATCCTCGCGCTCGCCGCCGCCTGCGCGCACGCGGCCCCGGCCGAGCCCGCTCCGGCGGCCAAGCCGGCCCCGCAGGCGCAGCCGCAGGACGCGCAGCCCGTGGTCGACCCGAGCGCGCCGGACCTGGTGCAGCCGGCGCCGCCCAGCAAGGTCAAGGAGCCCAAGGTCGAGCACCTCGTGACCGAGGACTCGCAGGTGCGCATCGAGGAGACCCGCGTGCGCGGCGTGACCAAGCGGATCGTCGTGCACTCGAAGATCCCCGGCATGGGCAGCTACGAGATCCAGCCGCGCGATCCGGGCGTCGACCCGGAGAACGACAAGGGCGCGGGCATGCGCCTGTTCCAGTTCGGTTTCTGACGCCGTGACCCGCCGCCCGGTCGCCGCGGTCGCCCCGCAGCGCGCGCAGTCGCGCACCCGACGCCGTCCCGCACGAGGCTGACGCGCATGGCCGTCTACACCGAAGTCGACGCCGTCGCGGCGCAGGCGCTGCTGTCGCGCTGCGATGCCGGCAGCCTGCTGGAGATGCGCGGCTGCGCGACCGGCATCGAGAACACCAACTACTTCGTCGTCTCGGACAAGGGCGCGTGGGTGCTGACGGTGTTCGAGCGCCTCGGCTTCGCCCAGCTGCCGTTCTACCTCGGCCTCATGCAGCACCTCGCGCGCAAGGGCCTGCCGGTACCCGAGCCGCGCACCGACGCCTCCGGCAACTTCCTGCACGAGATCGCCGGCAAGCCGGCGGCGCTCGTGGACATGCTGCCCGGTGCGAGCATCGAGGCGCCGATGCTCGCGCACTGCTCGCTGCTGGGCGTGACCCTCGCACACCTGCACCAGGCCGCGCTGGACTACCCGGTGCGCCAGCCCAACCTGCGCGGCCTCGACTGGTGGGAAAGGACCGTCCCCGTCGTCAAGCCGCATGTGGATCCGGCGCTCGCGGCACGCCTGGACGAGGAGCTCGCCTTCCAGCAGCGCTTCCACGCCGCCGAGTCGACGCGCGCGCTGCCCGCCGGCCCGGTGCATGCCGACCTGTTCCGCGACAACGCGCTGTTCGACGGCCCACCCGACGCGCCCCGCCTGTCGGGCGTGTTCGACTTCTACTTCGCGGGCGTCGACCACCACGCCTACGATCTCGCGGTCTGCATCAACGACTGGTGCGTCGACGCGGGCACGGGCCGCCTGGAGCCCGAGCACGCCCAGGCCCTGCTGCGCGCCTATCACCTGCACCGCCCGATGAGCGCCGCCGAGCTGCGCGCCCTGCCCGCGATGCGGCGCGCCGCGGCGCTGCGCTTCTGGCTCTCGCGCCTGGCCGACTGGTACCTGCCTCGCGAGGCGGCGCTGCTCAAGCCCAAGGATCCGACGCACTTCGAGCGCGTGCTGCTCGACTGCATCGAGGATCCGTGGCATCCCGAGCTCGATACCCTGCTCGCGTGAAGGGCCCATCTCCAGCATGACCCCCGACGCGACGACGGCGCGCGTGTCCGTGCGCATCCGCGAGGTGCCCGCGGCCGCCGGACTGCGGTGGATCCGCCTCGGCTGGCGCGCGTTCGCGCGGCAGCCGGCGGGCTTCCTCGGGATGTTCGCGCTGTTCCTGCTGCTCGGCTTCCTGTGGTCGCTGCCGCTGGGCGTGGTGCTGGTGCCCCTGGGCAACGCGCTCGGGCTGGGCACGGCGCCGGCGGAGTTCCTGAGCTTCCTGCCGATGCCGCTGCTGACGCTCGGGTTCATGGCCGCCACCGAAGCGGTGACCAACGACCTGCGCATCCGGCCGGCCATGATGTTCGACGCGCTGCGCGGTCCGCGCGCGCGGCCGCGCTCGCTGCTGGCGGTCGGCGTGGGCTACGTCGTGCTGGCCGCGCTCGCCTGGTTCGTGGGCGACAGCCTCGACCACGGCGAGGCCGCCGCCTGGCTCGCGCAGCCGATCACGCAGCCCGCGCAGGCGGGCGATCCGGCGGCCATCAAGCCGTTGAGCGACTCGGCACAGCTCGCGCTGCTGCTGAAGGCGGCCATCGTGGCGCTCGGGTCGGTGCCGCTGTGGCACGCGCCGGCGCTGGTCGCGTGGGCGCGCCAGGGCGCGGCCAAGGCGATGTTCGCGAGCGTGCTCGGCTTGTGGCGCAGCCGCGGCGCGCTGGCGCTGCACCTGCTCGGATGGCTGGCCATCGTGCTGGTGTTCTCGATGGCCTGCGGCGTGCTGATGGCGGTGCTGCAGGGCTCGATCCTCGTCATCGCCGTCATGTTCGTGGGCGGCTGGGTGATGACGGCGTGGTTCTACGCCACGCTCTGGTTCGGCTTCCAGGACACCTTCGACATCGTCGACCTGGGCCCCGACGCGCCGCGCCGCGCGCTGCAGCGCTGACGGCGGCGGCGCCGCCGCCCATTCCGTCACGCCGGCGGACCGCCTCCCCCTCCTTCGGGCGAATCGCGCCGCGCCGCTTTCTGCTTCAATGCGGCCTTCGGGCCGCCCGGCGGGCGGCGCCGCGACGACACACCCGCAGGAGGGACACCGCATGAAGACGATCGACAGGCTCAACAGGCTCGCGACCTCGCACGGCGCCATCGAGCCGGGCCATGGCCTGACCACCGGCGTGCTGGCGCTCGTCCTCGCCGTGCTGTGCTTCCTCGGCGTGATGGCCTTCCACTTCCCGCAGTACCTGACGACGCCGCAGCTGCGCCAGTCCTACAGCGTCGAGACGATGCGCACGGTGCTGTACTGGGCGATGGTGGTGGCCGGCGGGATGTCGATCTGGAACATCCTGTTCGCACGCGCCCGCTGGCTCGCGGCCGCGGCGTTCGCGCTGGTGGCGCTGTCGGCGCTGCTGGGCGGCTCCAAGGTGCCGGTGCACGACTTCCCCGACCACACGCCCTACATCGGCCTCGACTGGTTCGTGCTCGACCTGCTCGGCTCGTCGCTGATCTTCGTCTTCATCGAGAAGCTGTTCGCGCTGCGCCGCGAGCAGCCGGTCTTCCGCGCCGAGTGGCAGACCGACCTGCACCATTTCATCGTCAACCACATGATCGTCGGCTTCGTGCTGCTGGCGACCAACCTGATGGTGCACCGGTTGTTCGGCTGGGCCGCCAAGGACGGCGTGCAAGCCTGGGTGCGCGACCTGCCGTTCCCGGTCGCCCTGTTCCTGATCATCCTCGTCGCCGACCTCGTGCAGTACTGGACGCACCGCGCGTACCACGAGATCCCGCTGCTTTGGCGCCTGCACGCGGTGCACCACTCGGTCAAGAGCATGGACTGGCTCGCCGGCTCGCGCCAGCACGTGCTGGAGCTGCTGATCACGCGCACGCTCGTCCTCGCGCCGATCTTCGTGCTGGGCTTCGACAAGGGTGTGATCGACGCCTACATCGTGATCGTCGGCTTCCAGGCGGTCTTCAACCACGCCAACGTCAGCGTGCGGCTGGGGCCGCTGCGCTACGTCGTCGTCACGCCCAACTTCCACCACTGGCACCACTCGCAGGACGACGCGGCGATCGACCGCAACTACGCGGCGCACCTGGCCTTCCTCGACTACCTGTTCGGCACCGCGGTGAAGTCCGACGAGCCGTGGCCGCAGCAGTACGGCGTGAAGGGCGACTACATGCCCGACGGGTTCTGGCGCCAGCTGCTGTTCCCGTTCACCTGGAAGGGCTGAGAGGCCGGGGACGTCCGCCCCCGCGTCACGCGCGCGGGATGCGCCGGCTCATGAACAGCTCGCCGACCGATCGGCCGTCCAGCACGAAGCGGTCGGCCAGGCCGCCGTTGACCTGGAAGTCGGCCGCGCGGTAGAGCGCGACCGCGGGCTCGTTGGTCGAGAGCACGGTCAGGTCGATCCAGGCGAGCCCCGGCTGCTGCGCCGCCCAGCCCTGCGCGTGCGCGAGCAGGCGCCGGGCGAGGCCGCGCCGGCGATGGTCGCGGTGCACGCCCATGCCCAGCAGCGCGCGATGACCGCTGTGGCGGCTCGGGTGGCCGCGCAGGTCGACGTGCCCGGCGATCGCCCCGCCCGCGCCACGGTCGCGCAGCACCCAGGCGCGGCGCCAGCCCTGCGCGCCGACGTCCACCCGCCGGCCCTCGAGCAACGACTCGACGAGCTCGGGCGGCACATGCGACTCCGCGCGCGGCAGCGGCGCGAAGTACAGGCCGTCGCGGCCGTTGTCGGACAGCTGGTCCTCGAGATAGCGCAGGAACTCGTGGAAGCCGGCGCCCTCGAGCGCCTCGATCGCGTAGCCGGTGGCCGGCGCCACCGCCTCGCCGCCGCCCGCCGGCGCGAGCACCAC
>DASVLN010000840.1:0-2127 GCA_036384855.1 Burkholderiaceae bacterium
AGGGGCCGGAGGCGCCGCCGGTGTCTCAGGCCGCGCTGGTCGAGGCCCTGCGCGGCCTGCTGCCGCCCCACGCGCTGCTCTGGCGCGCCGAGGACACGATCCCCTACGAATGCGACGGCCTGACCGCCTACCGCGAGCGCCCCGCCGCCGTCGCGCTGCCCGAGACGCAGGAGCATGTCGCCGCCGTCCTGGCCACCTGCCATCGCCTGGGCGTGCCGGTGGTCGCGCGCGGCGCGGGCACCGGGCTGTCCGGCGGCGCGATGCCGCACGCGCAGGGCGTGACGCTGTCGCTGGCCAAGTTCAACCGCATCGTGAAGGTCGACGTCCGCGCCCGCACCGCCACCGTGCAGTCCGGCGTGCGCAATGCGGCGATCAGCGAGGCCGCCGCACCCCACGGCTTCTATTACGCGCCCGACCCGTCGAGCCAGATCGCCTGCACGATCGGCGGCAACGTCGCCGAGAACTCGGGGGGCGTGCACTGCCTGAAGTACGGCCTGACGCTGCACAACGTGCTGCAGGTGCGCGGCTTCCTGGCCGACGGCAGCCCGGCCACCTTCGGTTCGCTGGCGCTCGACGCGCCCGGCCTCGACCTGCTGCCGCTGGTCGTCGGCAGCGAGGGCATGCTGGCGGTGGTCACGGAGGTCGTCGTCAGGCTCACGCCCAAGCCGCAGGTCGCGCGCTGCATCATGGCCAGCTTCGCCGACGTGCGCCATGCCGGCGAGGCGGTCGCGGCGATCATCGCGGACGGCCTGATCCCGGCCGGCCTGGAGATGATGGACAAGCCGATGACCGCCGCGGTCGAGGCCTTCGTGCACGCCGGCTACGACCTCGACGCCGCCGCCATCCTGCTGTGCGAGAGCGACGGCACGCCCGAGGAAGTCGACGAGGAGATCGCCCGCATGGAGGCCGTGCTGCGCGCCGCCGGCGCGACGCGCCTGCAGGTCAGCGACAGCGAGGCGCAGCGCCTGAAGTTCTGGAGCGGGCGCAAGAACGCCTTCCCCGCGTCGGGCCGCATCAGCCCCGACTACATGTGCATGGACTCGACGATCCCGCGCGCGCGGCTGGCCGACATGCTGCTGGCGATCGCGGAGATGGAGCGCAAGTACGGCCTGCGCTGCTGCAACGTCTTCCACGCCGGGGACGGCAACCTTCATCCGCTGATCCTGTTCGACGCCAACGCCCCCGACGAGCTGCACCGCGCCGAGGCCTTCGGCGCCGAGATCCTCGAGCTCTCGGTCGCGATGGGCGGCACGATCAGCGGCGAGCACGGCGTCGGCGCCGAGAAGCTGAACTCGATGTGCGTGCAGTTCTCGCCCGCCGAGCGCGCGCAGATGGAGGCGGTCAAGCGCGCCTTCGACCCGCGCGGCCTGCTCAACCCGGGCAAGGTGATCCCGTCGCTGCACCGCTGCGCCGAGTACGGCCGCATGCACGTGCGCCGCGGCGTCCTCGCCTTCCCCGAGCTGGAGCGGTTCTGAGTTGGACGCCGACAGCCTGATCTTCCTGGCCGAGCGCGTGCGCGAGGCCTCCGAGACCCGCATCCCGCTGCGCATCCGCGGCGGCGACACCAAGGCCTTCCTCGCCGGGCTGGCCGACGGGCCGGTGCTGGACATGCGCGTGCACGCGGGCATCGTCGACTACGCGCCGAGCGAGCTCGTCGTCACCGTGCGCGCCGGCACGCCGCTGGTGGAGCTCGAGCGCGCGCTCGCCGATCGCGGGCAGTGCCTGCCGTTCGACCCGCCGCGCTTCGCCGACGAGCGCGGACTGCTGGCCGGCACGGTGGGCGGCATGGTGGCCGCGGGCCTCGCCGGTCCGGGCCGCGCGAGCGTGGGCGGCGTGCGCGACTACGTGCTGGGCGCGCTGCTGCTCGACGGCCAGGGCGAGCTGCTGCACTTCGGCGGCCAGGTGATGAAGAACGTCGCCGGCTACGACGTCTCGCGCGTGCTGGCGGGCTCGTGGGGCGCGCTGGGCGCGATCTGCGAGGTCTCGCTGAAGGTGCTGCCGACGCCGCCGGCCACGCTCACGCTGCGCTTCGACCTGCCGCAGGACGCGGCGCTCGAGCGGCTGCACGCATGGGCCGGCCAGCCGCTGCCGCTGAACGCGAGCGTCTGGTGGCGCGACACCCTGGCC
>DASVLN010000841.1:0-6749 GCA_036384855.1 Burkholderiaceae bacterium
CGTTCAGGCCGCCAGGGGCGCCGGCTGCACGACCGGCATGGGCTGCGCGGTGGCCGGCAGCACCGGGGCCACCGGGGCGATGGCGATGACGCGCGCCGCGGCCGGACGGCAGGCCATGGCGGCGTCGAAGGTCTCCTCCGCGCACTCCAGGCAGCGGCCGCAGTGGGTGCCGCAGCGGGTCGCGTCCTGCAGTTCCTCGAAGCTCTGGCAGCCGCCGTGGTTGACGGCGTGCTCGATGTCGCGGTCGGAGACGCGGTGGCAGACGCAGACGATCACGGGCGGCCTCCCGCGGCGGCAGCGGTGGGGCGGGCGGGGGCGGCGAAGGTCATGCGTCGAGTTCCATGCGTGAGCTCTGGAGTGAACTATAACGCGAATCGTTCGCATTTGCAAACCTCCAATCGAGGAACCCGCCGGGAAAGGCGACCTCGATGCCGTCTGGCGACGCCGCGCCGGCAGCGCCGCACGAGGGCCGTCCCGCCCTGGGCCCGGCCGGCCTCAGCTCGGCTCGCCCATCATCGACTGCAGGAAGTTCTGCTCGCCGACCTTGCCCGCGAGCTCGAGCTGGGTCTCGAGGAAGTCGATGTGCTCCTCGGTGTCGTCCAGGATATCCTGCAGGATCTCGCGCGAGACGTAGTCGCGCGCCGTCTCGCAGCAGGCGATGCCGTCCTTGATGGTCGCCTGCGCTGCGCGCTCGAGCTTCAGGTCGCAGCCCAGCGCCTCCAGCAGCGTCTCGCCGATCATCAGCTTGCCGAGGTCCTGCAGGTTGGGCAGGCCGTCGAGCATGAAGATGCGATCCATGAGCTTGTCGGCGTGCTTCATCTCGCCGATCGACTCCTCGTATTCCTTCTTCGCCATGCGCCCGAAGCCCCAGTGCTTGAACATCCGGTAGTGGACGAAGTACTGGTTGATCGCGGTCAGCTCGTTCTTCAGTTGCGCCTGCAGGTGCGCGACAACCTGGGGATCGCCTTGCATGGATGCTCCTCGTTCGCCGTGGTGGCGCCAGCGCCGATCCTAGCGCGAACGGGCGGCGGCGCCAGCCGTCGACGACCGCTCGAAGCACGGCGGATCGCCGGACGCGGCGCCTCGGAGCGACGTCAGTAGAGCAGGCCGCGCGGCGGCTTGCGCCAGCGGCTGCCCCACCACACGACCCACAGCACCACGCCCTGCAGCGGCAGCCGCGCCCACAGCAGCCACAGCGGCAGCGACGGGAAGCGGTCGTGCGCCTGCAGCATGTACACGTGCACGGGCGTGACGGCGATCACCAGCAGCAGCAGGCTCCAGCCGGCCGCGCGCCGCGTCCAGGGCAGCGCCAGGCCGAGGGCGCCCAGCAGCCACAGCAGGCCGGTGAGCAGGACGACGTCCCCCGCATCGGGCACGGCGGGCGGCACGACGCGCACGAGCGCATCGGTGAAGAGGAAGTGCGCGGCGCCGCCCGCGAGGAACCAGCAGACCGCGATCGCCAGCGCCGCGCGCTGCCCGCGCCCGCCGCGGCGCCGCACGGTGACCGGCGAGGGCTCGAACGGCAGGTAGTTCAGCGCCAAGGACGGCCCTCCCGGCACACGGCCGCGCGGTCGTCGGGAACGGTGGCGCCGGCCTCGCGCCGGGCCCGTCGCATCGTCAGGACTCTCATCCGGCGCGATGATCGCCCAGCGCCTGCGCGACGCGAGCTCTCGCGGCGAAAGAGTCGTAACGAAAGCCGGACGGCCGAGCAGGCGGGCGACGATCCTTCAGCGCCGCGGCGCGCTCGACTCCGCGAGCTGCCGCGCCCGGTACTCGCCCTGGCGCGCGAACATCCAGCCGGGATACTCGGCCGGCAGCGCGCTGACCTCGGCCAGCGTCGCGAGCTCGGCGTCGGACAGCGCGAGCGTCGCCGCGGCGATGTTGTCGGCGAGCTGGTCGGGACGCTTGGCGCCGACGATCACGCTGGTGACCTGCGGCTGGTGCAGCAGCCATGCGAGCGCGACCCGCGCCACGGAGACCCCGTGCGCCTCGGCGACCGGCCGCATCGCGTCGATCACGCGGTCGGCGCGCGGCCGGTCGACGGGCGGGAAGTCGAAGCTCTGGCGGCGGCTGCCGGCGGCGCTCTTCTCGTCGCGGTACTTGCCGCTGAGCAGCCCACCCGCGAGCGGGCTCCACACCATCAGGCCCAGGCCCTCGCTGCGCAGCATGGGCACGATCTCGCGCTCGAGGTCGCGACCCGCGATCGTGTAGTAGGCCTGCAGCGACTCGAAGCGCGAGAGGCCGAGCCGCTCCGCCACCCCGAGCGCCTTGACGATCTGCCACGCGGCCCAGTTGGAGACGCCGACGTAGCGCACGTGCCCCTGGCGCACCAGCTGGTCGAGGGCGCGCACCGTCTCCTCGATCGGCGTCGCCGGGTCGAAGCCGTGGATCTGGTAGAGGTCGACGTGATCGAGCTGCAGCCGCTTCAGGCTCGCCTTGACGCCGTCGAGGATGTGCCCGCGCGACGCCCCGCGCATGTTCGCGCCGGGGCCGGTCTCGCCGAAGACCTTGGTCGCCACGACCACGCGGTCGCGCGGCACCTTCAGGTTCTTCAGCGCCTGGCCGGTGATCTGCTCGGACGCGCCGTTCGCGTAGACGTCGGCGGTGTCGATGAAGTTGATGCCCGCGTCGAGCGCCTGGCCGACGAGACGCTCGGCGTCGGCCTGCTGCAGACGGCCGATGTGGCCCCAGATGCCGGTCTCGTCGCTGCCGCCGAAGGTCATGGTGCCGAGGCACAGCTCGGAGACGAACAGGCCGGTGCGGCCGAGGGGATGGTTGCGCATGGACAGCTCCGCGTGGTGGATGGCGCGCGGCACGCGGCCGCGCGAAGCTTCGCAGGATAGGAGCGCGCCAAGACTTCCACCGCCGCGGGGTCAATCGCGGCGAGGCTCGCGCGCCGACGAGCGCCCTTTGCACGCACGCTCGGTGTTTTCCCGGATGAGCCGCTGCCCGCCGGCGTGCAGAATCGCGCCGCATGGAACCGGTTCCATACGTTCCATGACCCATGATCCCGGGGAGGCCGGCGCGGAGCGCGCACGGCCCGCCGAGGCCAGGAGGCGACGACCTCCGACGAACGACAAACAGCCGCGCCGGCCCCGCCCGTCGCACCGCCCCTTTCTACACGCTGCTGCCCGTGACCGACGACCTGCCCGCCATCGCCCCGCCACCCGGCTCCGCCATGTGGCGGCCCGACTTCCTCTTCGGCGCCGCCACGGCGTCGTTCCAGGTCGAGGGCGCGACCCGCGCCGACGGCCGCCTGCCCTCGATCTGGGACACCTTCTGCGCGACGCCCGGCAAGGTACACGCCGGCGACACCGGCGACGTCGCCTGCGACCACTACCACCGCTTCGAGTCCGACCTGGCGCTGCTGGCCGGCCTGGGCTTTCGCGCCTACCGCTTCTCCATCGCCTGGCCGCGCGTGATGGACGCCTCGGGCCGTCCGAACCCGCGCGGCATCGACTTCTACAAGCGCCTGCTCGACGCGCTGGAGGCGCGCGGCCTCCAGGCCTGGGCGACGCTCTACCACTGGGACCTTCCTCAGCACCTGCAGGATCGCGGCGGCTGGCTCAACCGCGACACGGCGCAGCGCTTCGCCGACTACGCCGAGCTGATGGCGCGCACCTTCGGCGGCCGCGTGCGGGCGTGGATGACGCTCAACGAACCGTGGTGCTCGGCCTTCCTCGGCCACGTCGAGGGGCGCCACGCCCCGGGCTTGGCCGACGCGCGCTACGGCGTCGAGGCGATGCACCACCTGCTGCTCGGCCACGGCCTGGCGGTGGGCGCGATCCGTGCCCACGACCGCGCGCCGGTGGGCCTCGTGACCAACGTCAACGCCGTCGCGCCGGCCAGCGACTCGCCGGCCGACCGCCTCGCCGCGGAGCGCGCCGCCGCGAGCGCCAACCACTGGGTGCTCGACGCCGTGCTGCTCGGCCGCTATCCCGCGCCACTCGCCGGCCTGTGGCCCGAGGCCGTCGTGCCCGAACGCCCGGGCGACATGGCGACCATCGCCGCGCCGCTGGACTTCCTGGGCATCAACTACTACTTCCGCCAGGTCGTCGAGAGCGACGGCGCGCACGGCTACCGCGAGCATCCCGTGCCCGGCGTCGAGCGCACGCAGATGGGCTGGGAGGTCCACCCGCAGGGCCTGCGCGACCTGCTGCTCGAGTTCAAGGCGCGCTACCCGTCGCTGCCGCCCATCCACATCACGGAGAACGGCATGGCCAGCGACGACCGCGTCGAGGCCGGCCGCGTGCGCGACGCGCAGCGCGCGCGCTACTTCGCGGGCCATCTCGCCGCCGTCGACGAGGCGATGCGCCGCGGCGTCGACGTCCGGGGCTACTTCGCGTGGTCGCTGCTGGACAACTTCGAGTGGAGCTACGGCTACGAGAAGCGCTTCGGCATCGTCCACGTCGACTACGCGACGCAGGCGCGCACGCCCAAGGACAGCGCACTCGCGTTCAAGGCCTTCCTCGCGGCGCGCGAGCGCGCGACCTGACGTTTTCCCCAAGCCGCCGCGACCGGCCCGCGCGTCGCGTACAAAATCGACCCAGGAGACTTCCCATGACCCCGATCCCGACCTTCGGACGCCTCGCGACCGCGCTCGCGCTGGCCCTCGCCGCGAGCGGCGCCGCGCACGCCCAGGCCAACCGCGCCGAGGTGATCCACTGGTGGACCTCGGGCGGCGAATCGGCCGCCGTGCACACGCTGGCCGATGCGTACAAGGCCGCGGGCGGCACCTGGGTGGACGCGGCCATCGCTGGCGGCGAGCAGGCGCGCGCCACCGCGGTCAACCGCATGGTGGGCGGCACGCCGCCGACGGCCGCGCAGTTCAACACCTCGCAGCAGTTCCGCGACCTGATCGACCAGGGGCTGCTCAACGACGTCGACGTCGTCGCGGCGAAGAACCAGTGGGACAGGATCCTGCCCGCGCCCATCCTGAGCCAGATCAAGGTCAAGGGCCACTTCTACGCGGTGCCGGTCGACATCCACATGCCCGCATGGTTCTGGTACTCCAAGGCGGCGTTCGCGAAGGCCGGGATCACGGCCGAGCCCAGGAGCGCCGACGAGCTCTTCGCCGACCTCGACAAACTCAAGGCGGCCGGCCTCGTGCCGCTGGCCTTCGGCGGCCAGCCGTGGCAGGAGAAGATCACCTTCTACGCCTGGCTCGCGCACGTCGGCGGCAAGGACATGTACCTGAAGCTGTACCGCGACAAGGACGTCGCGACCGTCGAGTCGCCCGCGTTCCGCAAGGTGCTCGCCTCGTTCAAGCATCTGCACGACTACGTCGACCCGGGCTCGCCCAACCGCAACTGGAACGACGCCACCGCGATGGTGATCTCGGGCAAGGCCGGCGTGCAGATCATGGGCGACTGGGCCAAGGGCGAGTTCGGCGCCGCGCACCAGGCCGCGGGCAAGGACTACGGCTGCTTCCCGGGCTTCGGCCCGAAGTCGCCCTACCTCGTCGCGGGCGACGTGTTCGTGTTCCCGAAGACGACCGACCCCGCGCAGGTCAAGTCCCAACAGCTGCTCGCCACCGTGTTCACGGCACCGGCGACGCAGGTCGCCTTCAGCAACAAGAAGGGATCGATCCCGATCCGCACCGACGTCGACGTCAAGGCGCTGGACCCGTGCGCGCAGATCGGCGTCAACATCATGAAGGATCCGTCGCGCCAGCTGCCCAGCCCGGAGATGCTGGTCACCCCCGACATGGAAGGCGCGCTGCAGGACGTCATCACGAAGTTCTGGAACACCAACGAGTCGGTGGACGACGCGGTCAAGGCGATCGTCTCGACCCTCCGGTCGTGAAGCCCGCCGCGCGATGACGACGACGCCCGCACGCCGCCGCCCCGTGGCGCGCCATGCGGCCGCCTGGATGGCGCTGCTGCCGATGGCGGCGGCGGTGCTGTGGGTCTACGTCGGCAGCGTGGCATGGTCGGTGCGCGTGTCCTTCAGCAGCTCGCGCACGCTGCCGATCGGCGACTTCGTCGGCTGGCACCAGTACACCCGCCTGTTCGCGAGCGACCGCTGGACGATCTCGCTCGAGAACCTCGCCCTCTTCGGGGCGCTGTTCGTGCTCGGCTGCCTGGCCATCGGCTTCGTGCTGGCGGTGCTGATCGACCAGCGCGTGCGCGGCGAAGGCCTGCTGCGCACGGTGTTCCTCTATCCGTACGCGATGTCCTTCGTCGCCACCGGCCTGGTCTGGCAGTGGATGCTCAACCCCGAGCTCGGGCTGCAGGCCACGGTGCGCGGCTGGGGCTGGACGGGCTTCACCTTCGACTGGATCGTGCGCCAGGATCTCGTGATGGTGGCCATCGCGATCGCCGCGATCTGGCAGGCCTCGGGGCTCGTCATGGCGCTGATGCTCGCCGGGCTGCGCGGCATCGAGGAAAGCCTGTGGATGGCCGCGCGCATCGACGGCATCCCGGCCTGGCGCACCTACCTCAGCATCGTCGCGCCACAGCTCGGGCCCTCGTTCGCGACGGCCTTCGTGCTGCTCGCGGTGGGCGTGGTGAAGGTGTTCGACGTCGTCGTCGCGATGACACAGGGCGGCCCCGGCCTCGCGAGCGAGGTGCCGGCCAAGTTCATCATCGACAACCTCTTCGGACGCGCCAACATCGGCCTCGCCTCGGCGGCCTCGACGGTGCTGCTGCTGACCGTGCTGGCGCTGATCGCCCCCGGCCTGTACCTGCGCCGGCGCGGCGCGCGGCGCGACGAGGCGCACCGGCCGCAGGCCGCCGAGGCGCTGCCGG
>DASVLN010000842.1:0-2797 GCA_036384855.1 Burkholderiaceae bacterium
ACCGGCGTCGTGCCGGGCGGGCAGGTGCCGTCGCCGTAACCGATGCCATGCGGGCCGCGGCAACGCAGGATCTGCGCCGCCGCGAGGCCGGGGATCGCCAGCGCGCAGGCCAGCGCCAGCGCGCCCAGGCGGCGCGTCGTCGTCGTGTGCATTTCCCTCCCTGTCGTGTTCTTCGTGGTCGCGGGCGCCATTGTCACCGTTTGTCACGACTTGTCGATCCCCCAACGCCTGCTTGCGGGGGGTCAACGGCCCGGTCGCCGACGACGGCTAAACTCCCGGGATGCCGACCTCCGCCCCCGTTCCCGTCGCGCTCACGGTACACCAGCAGTCCCGGGTCCTCGAGATCGCATTCGACGACGGCGCGAGCTTTCGCATCCCGTTCGAGTTGATGCGGGTGTACTCGCCCTCGGCCGAGGTGCAGGGCCACGGGCCGGGCCAGGAGACGCTGCAGACCGGCAAGCGCGACGTCGTCGTCACCGCCATCGAGCCGGTCGGCCACTACGCGATCAAGCCCACGTTCTCCGACGGCCACGACTCGGGCCTGTTCACGTGGGACTACCTCCACCGCCTCGGCCGCGAGCAGGACGCGCTCTTCGCGCAATACCTCGAGCGCCTGGCCGCCGCCGGCCTCGACCGCGACGCGCCCATGGCTCCGCCCGGCGGCGGTGCCTGCGCGTCCCACCCACACTGAATCGCCCAGGATCCGCCCGATGACCCAGACCCATTTCGGCTACGAGACCGTCGACGAGACCGAGAAGGCCGGCCGCGTGCGCGGCGTGTTCGACTCGGTGGCTCGCAAGTACGACGTGATGAACGACCTCATGTCGGGCGGCCTGCACCGCGCGTGGAAGAAGTACACCGTCGCGGTGGCCAACCTCAAGGCCGGCGACCGCGCGCTCGACATCGCGGGCGGCACCGGCGACCTCGCGCGCGCCTTCGCGCGCCGCGTCGGCCCGACCGGCGTCGTCGTGCACACCGACATCAACGAGGCGATGCTGCGCGTCGGCCGCGACCGCCTGCTCGACGAGGGCCTGGTGCTGCCGACGACGATCTGCGACGCCGAGAAGCTGCCCTTCCCGACGGGCGCGTTCGACCTCGTGAGCGTGGCCTTCGGCCTGCGCAACATGACGCACAAGGACGTCGCGCTCGCGGAGATGAACCGCGTGCTGCGCCCGGGCGGCCGCTTGCTGGTGCTCGAGTTCTCGAGGATCGCGGAGCCGCTGCGCAAGGCCTACGACTGGTATTCGTTCAACGTGCTGCCGCGCGTGGGCAAGGCCGTCGCGGGCGATGCCGACAGCTACCGCTACCTCGCCGAGTCGATCCGCATGCATCCCGACCAGGCGACGCTCAAGGCGATGATGAAGACGGCCGGCTTCGGCCACGTCGACGTCCACAACATGGCCGCGGGCGCCGTGGCGCTGCATGTCGGCATCAAGTGCTGAAGGGCCCGCGCACGCCATGGCCACGATCCTGCTGACCGGCGCGGCCGGCTACATCGCCTCGCACACCTGGCTGGAGCTCCTCGCCGCGGGCTTCGACGTCGTGGGCGTCGACGACTTCTCCAACAGCTCGCCCGAGGTGCTCAACCGGCTGGCCGAGCTGTCCGGCCGCCGGATCGACTTCGAGCGCGCCAGCGTGTGCGACGCCGACGCCATGGACGACCTGTTCGAGCGCCGCCGGATCGACGCGGTCGTGCACTTCGCGGCGTTCAAGGCGGTGGGCGAGTCGACGCAGCAGCCGCTGCGCTACTACGCGAACAACATCGGCGGGCTGATGACGCTCGCCGGCGCGATGCAGGCGCACGGCACGTCGCGCATCGTCTTCAGCTCCAGCGCCACCGTCTACGGCCAGCCCGAGATTCTGCCGATCCGCGAGGACGCGCCCGTGCGCGCGACCAATCCCTACGGCGAGACCAAGCTGATGGGCGAGGCCATCCTGCGCGACATGGCCGCGGCCGACCCGGACTGGCAGGTCGCGACGCTGCGCTACTTCAACCCGGTGGGCGCGCACGAGAGCGGCCGCATCGGCGAGGATCCGCGCGGCGTGCCCAACAACCTGATGCCCTACGTGGCCCAGGTCGCCGTGGGGCGGCGGCCCCGGCTGGCGGTCTTCGGCAACGACTACCCGACCCCCGACGGCACCGGCGTGCGCGACTACATCCACGTCGTCGACCTCGCGCAGGGGCACGTGGCCGCGCTGCACCGGCTGCTGTCGGCGCCCGGCTCGTTCACGGTCAACCTCGGCACCGGGCGCGGCTACAGCGTGCTGGAGCTGATCCGCGCGTACGAGAAGGCAAGCGGCCGCGCCGTCCCGTACGAGGTCGTGGCGCGCCGGCCGGGCGACGTCGCGGCCTGCTACGCGGATCCGGCGCGCGCGCGCGAGCTGCTCGACTGGTCGGCTCGCCGCGACCTCGACGCCATGTGCGCGGACAGCTGGCGCTGGCAGTCGCTGAACCCGGACGGCTTCGACGGGACGGCGGCGTGAGGAGGACGGGCGGCGTGCGCGATGCCGGCGTCTGAGAAGGTGCGAACGAATCCACCATGCCCGCTCGTGCCGCCAAATCGCGCCCACTCGTCGTTGGAAATGCTCGCCGTAGCCCGAGCTACGTCTGCGCTTTCCGCCTAGATTGGACGCGATTTGGCGACCCACTCGGACCCGCTGGATTCATTCACACCTTCTGAGAGGGTGTAGCTGAAATGATCTACGCCTGCGCCAATCGCGAAGCGAGAAGGCGGGCCTCGGTCAGCCACACCCATGCGACGGGCGCCCAGTTGGAGCGATCGTGATGGACCATCAA
>DASVLN010000843.1:0-2164 GCA_036384855.1 Burkholderiaceae bacterium
TGACGTCGACGAGATGCCGCGGCGCCTCGACCTGCAGCTTCATGAGGTCCAGCAGGTTGGTGCCACCGGCGATGAACTTCGCGTCGGGCGAGCGCGCGACCGCGGCCGCCGCCTCGGCCGGCGTTCCGGCGCGCTCGAAGGAGAAGGACTTCATGCCGCGCCTCCGTTCGCGGATGCCGCGACTTCGGTGATCGCCTCGGCGATGTTCGAATAGGCGCCGCAGCGGCAGATGTTGCCGCTCATGCGCTCGCGCAGCTCCGCGTTGGACAGGCTCGGCGCCGCGGCGATGTCGACGGTCGCGTGGCTCGGCATGCCCTGGCGCAGCTCGTCGAGCATGCCGACGGCGGAGCAGATCTGGCCCGGGGTGCAATACCCGCACTGGTACCCGTCGTGGCGGACGAACGCGGCCTGCAGCGGGTGCAGTTCGCCGGGCCGGCCCAGGCCCTCGATCGTCGTGACCTTCGCGTGCGGGTGCATCACCGCCAGCGTCAGGCAGCTGTTGACGCGCCGGCCGTCGAGCAGCACGGTGCATGCGCCGCACTGGCCGTGGTCGCATCCCTTCTTGGTGCCGGTCAGGTGCAGGTGCTCGCGCAGCGCGTCGAGCAGCGTGGTGCGCGTGTCCAGCTCCAGCTCGCGCGGTTGACCGTTGACCTCGAGCGCGACGCGTGCCGTGTGCACAGCCTCGGGGTCGGCGCCGCGCGCGGGCTCGGCCTGCGCGTTCAGCGCGACGGCGGACGTCGCGCCGGCCACGAGCATGTCGCGCCGCGTGACCGGCAGGGGAGGGAAGCGATCCATGGCGATGCCTCGCGAAGGGGGATCGCGTCCGTCGGCAAGCGGTGCGCCTGCGGCTACTTGACGGCGCGGCCGTTGACGGTGTCGGCCTCGATCGCCCAGCCGCCGCCGGTCGACAGGAAGTAGGCGTCGCCGTCCGCGTCCACCTGGTCGCCGACGTCCAGCCCCAGCTTCTCGAAGCCCTCGGGCTTCACGTGCACGAAGTCGCCGGTGTCGAGCACATAGCCGTTCGGGGCGCCGTGACGGGCGTAGTTCAGCCGCACGATCCTGCCCGAATAGCCCTGGGCATGCGGCTTCGCGGCCTTGGGCGCCTTGCCGTCGACGCGCAGCACCTTGCGCAGCGCCCAGACCGCGTGGGCCGGCTCGCCCTTCTTCTTCGACGGCTCCGCGGGCGCGGCGTCGAGCGACAACGACTGTCCCGCACGCAGCACGCCGACCAGCGCCGCGGCGGCCTCGTCGTCCTTCTCGAGCACGACCTGGACGCAGACGCCGTCGACCTCGGCGAGCAGGCCCTCGACGCCGCCCTTGGGGCTGTAGATCGGGTGCCGGAACGTTGCGGAGAGCTTCTTCGCGCGCATTGGGCGGGTCCTTCGTCGGGGAGATGCGCCACAGGCTACGCGAGCGCCGCCGCGCGGTGCGTAGGACAAGCGATGAACGCGTGCGGCCGCGCGGCCGCTCAGCCTGCGGGCACGAAGCGCCGCGCGCGCATCCACTTCGTCACGACCCACTTCTCGCCTCGCGTCACGGGCGCGCTGGCGTGCAGCGAGCGCGCGTCGACGCGTCCGTGGTCGTCGCCGTACTCGAAGTAGACCGCGTTGCCGCGCAGCGGCGAGACCACCCAGCCGAGGGCCGGGAACACCGTCTGGCCGCCGGCGGGCACGTCGGCCAGGTAGGTCACGAGCGTGCTGACGCGCTGGCCGCTGCGCAGCACCGACTCGCGGTTGGCGGCGTTGGTCGGCTGCAGGTAGTCGAAATGCGGCTCGCTGCCGGCGCCCTCGGGATAGTGCAGCACCTGCAGGCCCTCGCCGTGGTCGACCGGCAGGTTCATCAGCCGCGACAGCCGGCGGTCGATGCGGGCGATGAACGCGTCCTCCTCGAGTCGGAAGAACATGCCCGAGCTCGTGCGGCGCTCGCTGACGACGTCGCGGCCGGTCATCGGGTCGACCAGGGTCGAGGGCTTCAGCCGCGGGCGCGCAAGCTCGATCAGCGCGCGGCATTCGTCGGCGTCCAGCACGTTGCCCAGCGTCGCGACGACCGGGTCGTCGGTGCGCATGTGCACGACGACCTCGCGGTCGGCCGCGTCGATGCGCGTGCCGGGCGCGAGCCGCGCGGGCGCGCGGGCAGGGCCGTCGTCGGGCAGCTCGACGCTGTC
>DASVLN010000844.1:0-1587 GCA_036384855.1 Burkholderiaceae bacterium
ATCGCGGCGTCGGCGTCGCGGCGCGCGCGCTCCGAGTGCCAGCCGCCGATCGCGCCGACCGCGAACATCGCCGCGACGTAGAGCGCCGCCTTCTGCGCGAGGGCCCGGCGCCGCTGCGGCCGGCGCCAAGCGACGAAGGACGCGACGGTCGTCCAGCCGACGATCCACAGCAGCCCGAGCACGATGGGCAGGCCCATCATCGCGGGCTCGGCGAAGGACCAGGCGATCGCCAGCGCCGCCGCGACGAGCACGCCGGCATGCTCGCGCAGGAAGGGCCGGTGGCCGGCGGGCTCAGCCACGTTCGATCCGGTTGCGGCCCAGCGACTTGGCCTGGTAGCAGAGCTTGTCGGCGCGTTCCAGCGTCTGCGCGAAGGTCTCGCCACGCTGGTGCTGCGTGAGGCCGGCCGAGAACGACAGCGGCAGCACGACCTCGCGCACCTGCAGCGGCGTCGCGTGGAAATGCTCGCGCAGGCGCTCGAGCGACGCCGCGGCGGTCGCGATCGGCGTGTTGGGCAGCAGCAGCACGAACTCCTCGCCGCCCCAACGCGCGAGCACGTCGGTCTTGCGTACCAGCTCGCGCGCGTGGCGGCTGAGCGCGCGCAGCACCTCGTCGCCGATCGCGTGGCCGTAGGCGTCGTTGACCGCCTTGAAGTGGTCGAGGTCCAGCAGCGCCACGCACCAGTCCTGCGTGGTGCGCTCGCTGCGCAGGCGCTCGTTCTCGAGCAGCTCCTGCATGTGGCGGCGGTTGACGAGGCCGGTGAGCTCGTCGTGCGTGGCCAGGCGCTGGATGTGCGCGAGGGCGGCCTCGAGCTCGACCTTCTGGCGCCGCAGGCGGTCGCGCAGGCGGTGCAGGCGCTCGGTCAGCAGCGCCACGCCGACGACCATGACGATCATCATCAGGAAGTTGCAGATCTCCACGCCCGCCGGGTAGTGGACGGGATCGCGTCGCGTCATCATCAGCATGGCGCCGCCGAACAGGGCCAGGACGTAGCCCGATCCCCACAGGAGCTGGCGCATGCTGAGCCCGAACATGCCGAACATCAGGATGACGGCCAGGATCAGGTACACCATGGTGTGCACCTGCTGCGCGAAGGTGTAGCCCCAGGCCGAGCAGAAGACCGCGTAGAGCATCTGCGGCATCGTCAGCGCCGGGTCGCGCAGCCGGCGGTTGAGGCCGCTTCGGATCACGCCGATCACCGCCAGCATGCCGGCCAGCGAGGCCGCCGACCACCCCCACACCGGCCCCGGATCGATCAGCCCGAACCCGTTGGCCAGGTGCAGCACCAGCATGCAGCAGAACAGCAGGATGCACGCGAGCCACGCCTGCGCCAGGCGGAAGCGCTGGTTGCGGTCACGCGTGAGCAGGGCGACGTTCGCCCTCTGGAGCAGTCCCATGTCCCCTGGATGTCGTGGTTCAGCGCCGGGATTTCGGCAACTTCCCCGGGAAGGGTAGCGGAGATTCGGTGCCCGCGGGCAGGGAAAGTTGCAGCATTTCACGCAGCGCCGCGGGTTTCGCGCCCGGCCGCGTGGGCCGGCGCGTCCGCGCGGGCGCCAGCAGCTCGGCCATGTCCCGTGCGCCGGCGCGAC
>DASVLN010000845.1:0-2103 GCA_036384855.1 Burkholderiaceae bacterium
GCCTCCATGCCCGGCCGCCCGCTCGCCGCCGCCGCCGGGCCCACGCGCGCGGACTGCGGCGCCAAGCTGTTCATGGCGACCGCCGACGCGCGCGTCATCGCGCTCGATCCCGGCTCCGGCGCCGTCTGCACGCGCTTCGGCGGCGGCACCGGCCAGATCGATCTCGCCGCCCACATGCCCAACCTGCATCCGGGCTCGTACTACTCCACCTCGCCGCCGGTCGTCACGAAGCGGCTGCTGGTCGTCGGCGGCACCGTGCTCGACAACTACTCGACGCACGAGGAGTCCGGCGTCGTCCGCGCGTTCGACGTCGACACCGGTGCGCTCGTGTGGAACTGGGATTCCGGCAACCCGGACGCGACGGCCCCGATCGCCGCGGGCGGCACCTACACCGCGAACTCGCCCAACAGCTGGTCGATCGCCAGCGTCGACGAGGCGCTCGGCCTCGTCTACCTGCCGATGGGCAACCAGCCGCCCGACCAGTTCGGCGGCCACCGCAGCGCGGCGGTCGAGCGCGTCTCGTCCTCCGTCGTGGCGCTCGACCTGGCGACGGGCAAGCTGCGCTGGGTCTTCCAGACCGTGCACCACGACTTGTGGGACTACGACGTGCCGGCGCAGCCGACGCTGGTCGACCTCGACATCCACGGCGAGCGCGTGCCTGCGCTGGTGCAGCCGACCAAGCAGGGCGAGCTGTTCGTACTGGATCGTCGCACCGGCGTGCCGGTCGTGCCGGTGACCGAGGAGCCCGCCCCCGACGGCGCCGCGGCGGGCGACCACTCGGCGCCGACGCAGCCGAAGTCGGGCCTGTCCTTCGAGCCCGCGCCGCTCACCGAGGCGAGCATGTGGGGCGGCACGATCCTCGACCAAACGCTGTGCCGCATCGCCTTCCGAAAGCTGCGCTACGGCGGCCGCTTCACGCCGCCGTCGACGCAGGGATCGCTGATCTACCCGGGCAACTTCGGCGTCTTCAACTGGGGCGGGATCGCCGTCGATCCGCGCACCGGCACGGCGTTCATGATGCCGACCTACCTCGCCTTCACGTCGACCCTGGTGCCGCGACCGGATGCGAGCACGCTGCTGGTCCAGACGCCGCCGGGCCGGAAGCCGCCCGGCGCGCTGCCGCCGCTCAACGAGAACTTCGGCGCGCCTTACGCGGCGAAGATAGGCCCGTTCCTCTCGCCGCTGGGCCTGCCCTGCCAGGCGCCGCCCTGGGGCTACGTCGCGGGCGCCGACCTGCGCACCGGGCGCATCGCCTGGCGCCACCGCAACGGCACGGTGCGCGACCTCGCGCCCATCCCGCTGCCGTTCCGGATGGGGGTACCGGGTATCGGCGGGCCCATCCTCACGGGCGGCGGCGTGGCGTTCCTGTCCGGGACGATGGACGACTACGTCCGGGGGTATGACGCGGCGACCGGCCGCGAGCTGTGGCGCGCCCGCCTGCCCGCGGGCGGCCAGGCGACGCCGATGACCTACGCGGCCGCCGACGGCCGCCAGATGCTGCTGGTGGTCGCGGGCGGCCACGGCTCGACGCACACCAGGCCGGGCGACTACGTCATCGCATACGCCTTGCCGGCGCGGGAGCATTGACGATGGCCGCGTCCGCGAAGCGGGTCCGCGGTGGCGCGCCGTCGCTGACCGCCCTGCCCCTGCGCGACGCCGACGACGGCGACTTCCTCGCCGTCATCGAGACCGCCCGCGGCTCGGCCAACAAGCTCAAGTACGACGAGGCCCTGGGCGCGTTCCGGCTCGGGCACGTGCTGCCGCCCGGGCTCGTCTTCCCGTTCGACTTCGGCTTCCTGCCTTCGACGCGCGGCGAGGACGGCGACCCGCTGGACGTCGTCGTGCTGATGGACGAGCCGGCCGCCGCCGGCGTCGTGGTGCCGTGCCGCGTCGTCGGCGTGATCCGCGCGACGCAGGCCGAGCCGCCGTCGCCCGAGCGCACGCGCAACGACCGCTTCGTCGCGGTGGCTGCGCGATCGCACCGCTGGGCGGGCTGCGAGGAGCTCGACGACCTGCCCGCCGCGCTCCTGGACGCCTTCGAGCGCTTCTGCGTCGACTACGAGGCGCGGCGGGGCATCGACTTCCGGCCCGAGGGCCGCGACG
>DASVLN010000846.1:0-4707 GCA_036384855.1 Burkholderiaceae bacterium
TGGCCGCGACCGTCGCGCCGGAGCTGGAGTTGTTCCTCGTCGACCGCCACGAGGTCGACGGCCGCGTCGAGCTCCAGGCGCCCGCCGCGCGCCCGGACGCGCCCGCGCGCGAGCGGGCCTGCGAGTCCTACTCGCTCGAGCGCGCCAGCCACTTCGCCGGGTACTTCGACGAGCTGTTCGCCGCCTGCGCGCTGCAGGGCATCCCGGCCTGCGGCCATGCGCACGAGGCCGCGTTCTCGCAGTACGAGGTCAACTTCCAGCCCGGCGCGCCGCTTGCGCAGGCCGACGCGGTGTTCCGTTTCAAGCGCCTCGCGCGCCAGGTCGCGGCGCGCTTCGGCTTCCTCGCGACCTTCGCGCCCAAGCCCTTCCTCGACCAGCCCGGCACCGGCCTGCATTGGCACTTCAGCCTCCAGCGGCGCGACGCCGAGCCGGGGGCGCACGACAACGCCTTCGCCGAGCCCGACGGCTCCGACCGGCCGGCGCTGGGCGCCTTCATCGGCGGCCTGCAGGCGCATGCCGACGCGGCGATGGCCTTCTTCGCCCCGCACGACATGGCGTTCGACCGCATCCGCCTGAGCAACGCGTCGCCATCGTCGGCGAGCTGGGCCCACGACGACCGCGGCGTCGCCTTCCGCATCCCGCAGGCGAGCGCGCGCAACCGCCGCGTCGAGAACCGCCTGCCCGGGGGCGACGCCAATCCGTACCTGACCGTCGCCGCCACGCTGGGCATGGGCCTGGCCGGCATCGAGCAGGGGCTCTCGCCGGCCGGCCTGGCGGAGGGAGTCGCGCTCCCGCGCTCGCTGCCCGAGGCGTGCGACGCGCTCGAGCGCAGTTCGCTGATGCGCGAGCTCTTCGGCGACCCGCTGGTCGACCTGTTCGTCGCGCTCAAGCGCCACGAGAGCGCGGAGCGCAACGCCTGCGCCGACCCGCGACACCACTGGGATCTCGTGCACCTGCTCGAGCTCGCCTGACCCCGCAGACACCGCAACGAGGCCTTCGCATGTTCCGCTCCGCCCCCGACTACACCGACACCTACTACGCCGCGACGTCGCGCCACCTGCAGACCGAGCGCGCGCCGCTGCAGGAGGACCTGGACGTCGACGTCTGCGTCGTCGGCGCCGGCTTCTTCGGGCTGTACACCGCGCTGGAGCTCGCGCAGGCGGGCAAGCGCGTGGCGATCCTCGAGGCGAGCCGCGTCGGCTGGGGCGCCTCGGGCCGCAACGGCGGCCAGATGATCATCGGCTTTCCCTGCGGCATGCAGCGCCTGAAGGGCGTGATGGGCCAGGAGCGCGCGAAGCGCATGTTCGACGCCTCCCGCGAGGCGGTGAGCGACATCCGCCGCATCATGCGCGACAACGCGATCGACTGCGACCTCGTCGAGGGCCACCTCGAAGTCGCGGTGCTGCCTCGCCGCGTCGCCGACCTCACGGGCTGGATCGAGGAATGCGAGAACGAGTGGGGCTACCGCAAGCTGCAGCTGGTCGAGAAGAAGGACCTGCCGAAGTACCTGAACTCGCCGCGCTTCCAGGCCGGCATCATCGATCCCGAGGGCGCGCACATCCACCCGCTGAAGTACGTGCTGGGCCTCGCGCGCGCGGTCGAGGCCGCGGGCGTGCGCATCTTCGAGAGGAGCAAGGTCGAGGGCTACGCCGAGAACGCCGACCACATCCTCGTGCGCTCGGGCGACCACGTGGTGCGCTGCCACCAGCTGGTGCTCGCGGCCAACGCCTACGTCGACAAGCTCGACCCCCGGCTCGCCGCCCGCACGCTGCCCGTGGGCACCTTCATCGCGACGACCGCGCCGCTGGGCGAGAAGCTCGCGCGCGAGCTGATCCCGCACAACCACGCGGTCTACGACAACCAGTTCATCCTCGAGTACTTCCGCATGACGGCCGATCATCGGCTGCTGTTCGGAGGCAAGTGCACCTACCTGGGTGGCACGCCGGTCGACCTGCCCAACGCGATGAAACGCAACATCCGCCGCGTCTTCCCGCAGCTGGCCGACGCGAAGATCGACTTCGCCTGGGGCGGCCACATCGACATCACCATGCGCCGCATGCCCGACTGGGGCCGCCGCGGCGACCGCATCTTCTGGGCCCAGGGCTTCTGCGGCCATGGCCTCGTCCCGACGCGGGTGGCGGGCAAGCTCGTCTCGAAGGCGGTGCTGGGCGACACCGAGGAGCTCGACTGGTTCGCCCCCATCGTCAACCCGCCGTTTCCCGGCGGCGAGGCGCTGGGCGGCCTGATGCAGGCGGTCGGGATGAGCTGGTACCGCGTGCGCGATTTCGTCTGAGCCAAAGCCCGCACCGGCCCTCGGACTCGCGGCGCGATCGACAATCCGGTCCTCCCCGTCCTGGAAGGCCCGCCATGAAGATCGATTTCGTCTCCGACGTCTCCTGCCCCTGGTGCGCGATCGGGCTGTCGTCGCTCGAGATCGCGCTCGCGCGCGTCGGCGCCGAGGTGCCGGTGGAACTGCACTTCCAGCCCTTCGAGCTGAATCCCGGCATGGCGGGCGAGGGCGAGGACGTCACCGAACACCTGTCGAAGAAGTACGGCATGCCGCCCGAGCAGGTGGCGGCCAACGGCGAGCGCATCCGCGAGCGCGGCGCCGCCGTGGGCTTCGCGTTCGACATGCGGGCGCGCGGCCGCATCTACAACACCTTCGACGCCCATCGCCTGCTGCACTGGGCCGACACGCAGGGCGAGGGCCGGCAGCTCGCGCTCAAGAAGGCGCTGCTGAAGGCCTACTTCACCGACGGCCAGGATCCGAGCTCGCACGACACGCTCGTGCGGTACGCGGAGTCGGTCGGCCTCGACGGCGCGCGGGCGCGCGAGGTGCTCGCGAGCGGCGCCTACGCGAACGAGGTGCGCGAGGCCGAGGCGTGGTACCAGCAGCGCGGCATCCACTCGGTGCCGGCCATCATCATCGACGACCGCCACCTGATCTCCGGCGGCCAGCCGCCCGAGGTGTTCGAGCAGGCGCTGCGGCAGCTCGCCTCGCAGCCGGCGTGACGCCGCACGGCGCCGGGCCGGCCGGCGCGGTTCACTTGTAGCTCTGCAGGTGGATGCTGGTCTCGGTCGCGCCGATGCCCTTGATCAGCCGGATGCGCTCCAGCACTGCCGCGAGGTCGGAAAGGTTGGCGCAGCGGATCTCGGCCAGCAGGTCCCAGCGGCCGTTGGTGTCATGCAACTCGCCCACGCCCGGCTCGCCGAGCAGCCGGGCGATCACCTCGCGCGTCTGGTTGCCTTCGACCGCGATGCTCATCCAGGCGACGATCTCGTTGTGCTCGATGTCCGGCCGCAGCCGCACCGTGTAGCCGACGATGGTGCCGGCGTCCTCGAGCTTGGCGATGCGGTTGTTGACCGTGCCGCGCGAGACGCCGAGCCGGTGCGCGAGGGTGGCGACCGAGGCCCGGGCGTCGGTGCGCAGCAGGGCGATGAGCCGTTGGTCCAGGGTGTCCATGGGGTCGTGCCGACGCTTTCTGATCGAAACGCCAGTGCCTGCTGCCGTTTTGGCAGATTATTGATCGAAACGAGGCAAAGTTGCCCATTTCGATTGCCGAGGGCGGGCGAAACAATCTCCATGAAGACAACGGAGACATTCCCATGACGACCTTGCTCACCACCCGCGACATCGGCGCGATCGTCGCCGCCAAGGGCCTGGGCGCCGTCCTCGGCACGCTCGTGGCCTACCTCGAGCAGGACTTCGCCCGCTGGGCCGAGTTCGACAAGAGCGCCCGCGTGGCCAACCACTCGCCCGACGGCGTGATCGAGCTGATGCCGATCTCCGACGCGAGCCTGTACACGTTCAAGTACGTCAACGGCCACCCGAAGAACACGCGCGCCGGCCTGCCCACGGTGATGGCCTTCGGCGTGCTGGCCGACGTCGACACCGGCCGCCCGGAGCTCCTGAGCGAGCTCACGCTGACCACCGCCATGCGCACCGCGGCGACCTCCGTCATGGTCGCCAGGCGCCTCGCGCGTCCCGACAGCCGCGTGATGGCGCTGGTCGGCAACGGCGCGCAGAGCGAGTTCCAGGCGCTGGCGTTCCACCTGCTGCTCGGCATTTCCGAGGTGCGCCTGTTCGACATCGACCCGGGCGCGACGGCCAAGCTGGTGGCCAACCTGCACGCCGCGGCGCCGGGGCTGAAGACCACGGTCTGCGCGAGCACCGCCGAGGCCGTGCGCGGCGCCGACATCGTCACCACGGTGACCGCGGACAAGACCAACGCGACGATCCTGACGCCCGACATGATCGCGCCGGGCATGCATGTCAACGGCGTCGGCGGCGACTGCCCGGGCAAGACCGAGCTGCACGCCGACGTGCTGCGCGCCGGCCCGGTCTTCGTCGAGTACGAGCCGCAGAGCCGCGTCGAGGGCGACGTGCAGCAGATGCCGGCCGACTTCCCGGTCACCGAGTTCTGGCGCGTGCTCGCCGGCACGGCGCCGGGCCGCCGCACGGCCGACGAGGTGACGGTGTTCGACTCGGTCGGCTTCGCGCTGGAGGATTTCTCGGCCCTGCGCCTGCTGCGCGACCTCGCCGCGGAGCTCGGCCTGGGCCGCGAGACGGATCTCGTGCCCGACATGGCCGATCCGAAGAACCTCTTCGGCGAGCTGCGCCTGCCGGTGTCGCCGGCCGCGCGCGCGAGCAGCGCCATCGCGGCCTGAATGCCGGCCGCCGGGGCTGTCGCGCACGCGACGCATGCC
>DASVLN010000847.1:0-6839 GCA_036384855.1 Burkholderiaceae bacterium
GTCGTCGGCGCGACCGCCGCCTCGCGTGCCGCGGGCAGGCGGTCGTAGAAGCCCTGCGCGAGCGGGCAGGACTCGCCGTGGCAGGCCTTGTCCGGATGCTCGCAGGCCTTCTCGCGGGCGACGAGCTCGAGGATGCGGATCGGCGCCCGCCGGGGCGCGCCGGCCACCGCCGGCCCGGCGGCGATCGTCTCCAGCGCATGCAGCGCGAGCCCGCGCCCCGGCGTCTTGGCGGCGAGGAAGAACAGCTTGTCCAGCTTCTCGCCCGGCATCGCCTTCAGCTGCGGGAACAGCGTGCCCACCGTCTTGCCGATGCCCGTGGGGGCCTGCGCGAGCAGCGTGCGGCCTGCCGTCGCCGCGCGCCAGACCTGCTCGGCGAGCTGGCGCTGGCCGGCGCGGAACTGCGCGTGCGGGAACGCGAGCGCGGCAAGCCCGGCGTCGCGCGCGGCGCGGTGCGCGGACTCCTGCGCGGCCCAGGCGAGGAACCGGTCGCAGGCGTCCTCGAAGAACGCCCGCAGCGCCTGCGCGGTGCGCGTCTCGACGAGCGAGGTCTCGTGCTGCGTCGCGACGTCGAAGTAGACGAGCGCGACCTCGAGCTGCGCCAGCCCGCGCTCGGCGCACAGCAACGCGCCATAGACCAGCGCCTGCGCCCAGTGCAGGGCGCGCCGGTTCGCGGGCATCGCCGCAAGGTCGCCGCGGTAGGTCTTGATCTCCTCGAGGCGTCCGCGTTCGGGGTCGAAGCCGTCGGCGCGGCCGCGCACGACGAGGTCGCCGCGCTCGCCGCGCAGCGTGATCTCGGTCTCGTAGCGCTCGCCGCGGCTCGCCGCGACCAGGGCATGGCCGGCCATGCCTTCGAGCGCGGTCGCCGAGGGCGTGAACCGCAGGTCGAGGTCGCCGCGCTTGGCCGTGAACTCGCAGAGGGTGCGGACGGCTACCGTGTACTTCATCCGGGGCAATCGTGTCGCGCCGATGACGGATCCGGCGCGAGCCGCGCACGTCGCGGCGCGGCGCCTCGATTGTTGCAAAACCCGGACAGGCCGACCTGGGGTTCACCCGAACGTACTTTTGCGAACTGTCACGCCTAGGGCCCAACCCCTAAACTCGTCGGATGAGCAGTGGATTCATCCTGGAAACGCGCGACCTCACGAAGGAGTTCAAGGGCTTCGTGGCGGTCAACAAGGTCAACCTGAGGGTTCGCCGCGGCAGCATCCATGCGCTGATCGGCCCCAACGGCGCCGGCAAGACGACCTGCTTCAACCTGCTGACGAAGTTCCTGCAACCCACCTCCGGCACGATCACCTTCGACGGCAACGACATCTCGCGCGAGGCGCCCGCCGCGATCGCGCGCCGCGGCGTCATCCGCTCGTTCCAGATCTCGGCCGTCTTCCAGCACCTGTCCGTGCTCGAGAACGTGCGCGTCGCGCTGCAGCGCTCGCTGGGCACCTCGTTCCACTTCTGGAAGCCCGAGCGCAGCCTGAGCCGGCTCGACGCCCGCGCGATGGAGCTGCTCGCGGAGGTCGACCTCGCCGCCTATGCGAAGCTGCCGGCCGTGGAGCTGAGCTACGGCCGCAAGCGCGCCCTCGAGATCGCGACGACGCTCGCGATGGAGCCGACGCTGATGCTGCTGGACGAGCCGACCCAGGGCATGGGCACGGAGGACGTCGACCGCATCCGCCAGCTGATCAAGAAGGTCGGCGCGAACCGCACCATCCTGATGGTCGAGCACAACATGAGCGTGGTGTCGAGCATCGCCGACACGATCACCGTCCTGCAGCGCGGCGCGTTGCTCGCCGAGGGCAGCTACGCCGAGGTGTCGAGCAATCCCGCGGTGGTCGAGGCCTACATGGGCTCGGCCAACGTCGAGCTCGCCGGCGCCCACTGAACACCGGACCCCAGACCGCATGGCCACTCCCTTCCTCCAGATCCAGGGCCTGAACGCCTGGTACGGCGAATCGCACGTGCTGCACGGCGTCGACTTCCACGTCGACGAGGGCGAGGTGCTCACGATCCTCGGCCGCAACGGCGCGGGCCGCACGACGACCATGCGCGCGATCATGGGCCTGACGGGCGCGCGCAAAGGCTCGATCAAGGTCAAGGGCCAGGAGACGATCCACCTGCCGACGCACAAGGTCGCGCGCCTCGGCCTGGGCTACTGCCCCGAGGAGCGCGGCATCTTCTCGAGCCTGTCGACCGAGGAGAACCTCATGCTGCCGCCCGTGCTGACGCCCGGCGGCATGCCCATCGAGCAGATCTACGCGATGTTCCCGAACCTCGCGGAGCGCAGGTCCAGCCAGGGCACGCGGCTGTCCGGCGGCGAGCAGCAGATGCTGGCCGTCGCGCGCATCCTGCGCACCGGCGCGCGGCTGCTGCTGCTCGACGAGATCTCCGAAGGGCTCGCGCCGGTGATCGTGCAGAAGCTCGCCGAGATGGTCGTCGCGCTGCGCAAGCAGGGCTACACGGTCATCATGGTCGAGCAGAACTTCCACTTCGCCGCGCCGCTGGCCGACCGCTTCCTCGTGATGGAGCACGGCCAGGTGATCCAGCAGTTCACGCAGGCCGAGCTTCCCTCGCGCAAGGAACGCCTGCACGAGTACCTCGGGGTATGAAACTCGCCCCCTCGCTTCCCGGATGCATCTCGCCTGAACCACCCCCCAAGCCACGCCAGACCAAACCAATGGAGACCTCACACATGTCGATCAAGCACACGCTCAAGTCCGTCGCGTTCGCCTGTGCCGCCGCGCTGGGCTTCGCCGGCTCTGCCCACGCCCAGATCTCTGGCGACGTGATCCGCATCGGCTTCATCACCGACCTGTCGGGCGTGTACGCCGACATCGACGGCCCGGGCGGCGTCGAGGCGATCAAGATGGCGATCGCCGACGCCGGCGGCCAGATCAACGGCAAGAAGATCGAGCTGCTGACCGCCGACCACCAGAACAAGCCCGACGTCGCCGCGGCCAAGGCGCGCGAGTGGATCGACACCCAGGGCGTCGACATGATCATCGCGGGCACGAACTCCGGCACCAACCTGGCGATGGCCAAGGTCGCGGCCGAGAAGCACAAGCTGCTGATCTCGGTGGGCGGCGGCACCTCCGCGCTGACCAACGAGCAGTGCTCGCCGACCGTCCTGCACTGGGCCTACGACACGACCGCGCTCGCCAAGGGCACCGGCTCGGCGGTCACCAAGGCCGGCGGCAAGACCTGGTACTTCCTGCAGGCCGACTACGCGTTCGGCCAGGCGCTCGAGTCGGACACCGCCAAGGTCGTCGAGGCCAACGGCGGCAAGGTGCTGGGCGTCGTCAAGCACCCGCTGGCGGCGAGCGACTTCTCGTCCTTCCTGCTGCAGGCGCAGGCGAGCAAGGCGCAGATCCTCGGCCTCGCGAACGCGGGCGGCGACACGATCAACGCGATCAAGGCGGCCAACGAGTTCGGCATCACCAAGACGATGAAGCTGGCCGGCCTGCTGATGTTCATCCAGGACGTGCACTCGCTCGGCCTGAAGACGACGCAGGGCATGTACCTGACCGACAGCTGGTACTGGAACAAGACGCCCGAGACGCGCGCCTGGGGCCGCCGCTTCTTCGACGTGATGAAGAAGATGCCCGGCTCGCTGCACGCGGGCGACTACTCGGCCGCCGCGAACTACCTGGCCGCGGTCAAGGCCACGGGCTCGGACGACACCGACAAGGTGCTCGCGAAGATGAAGGCGACCAAGGTCAACGACATCTTCGCCAAGGACGGCTGGATCCGCGGCGACGGCAGCATGATCCACGACATGTACCTCATGCAGGTCAAGACGCCGGAGGCCTCGAAGGAGCCCTGGGACTACTACAACGTGGTCGAGACGATCAAGGGCGAGGCCGCGTGGACGACGAAGGCCGAAAGCAAGTGCGCCGCCTGGAAATGACGGCCCCCGGCCGCCGCACGCGGCGGCCGGCCCCCGAGGGGGCGCGGCCTTGCTCCGGAGCGGCAGGACGCGGCGGCGGCGAGCCTGCGCCCTGCGCTTGATCGCCCGCGCGTCGCGCGCGAATCCGTGAGATGCAGACAAAGCCCCGGGCCGTCGCCACGACGGCCCGGCGCACATGAGTGGAGAGGTGGCAGATGACCGAGATCTTCGGCGTCCCCATACAAGCGCTGTTCGGGCAGCTGATGCTCGGCCTGGTCAACGGCTCGTTCTACGCGATCCTCAGCCTGGGCCTGGCGGTGATCTTCGGCCTGCTGGGAGTCGTGAACTTCGCGCACGGCGCGCTGTACATGATCGGCGCCTACGTGGCGTGGTTCCTGATGGACCGCTGGGGCCTCGGCTTCTGGTGGGCGCTGGCGCTCGGGCCGCTCGCCGTGGGCGTGCTGGGCGCGGTCATCGAGCGGCTGCTGCTCAAGCGCCTGTACAAGCTCGACCCGCTGTACGGGCTGCTGCTGACCTTCGGCCTCGCGCTCGTCTTCCAGGGCGTTCTGCTGCAGTACTACGGCTCGTCGGGCCAGTCCTACGACGCGCCCGACGCGCTGTCGGGCGCGACCAACCTCGGCTTCATGGTGCTACCCAACTACCGCGGCTTCGTGATCGTGGCGTCGCTCGTGATCTGCCTGGGCACCTGGTTCCTGATCGAGCGCACGCGCCTGGGCGCGCTGCTGCGCGCCGGCACCGAGAACCCGTCGCTCGTGCAGGCCTTCGGCGTCAACGTGCCGCTCATGGTGACGCTCACCTACGCGTTCGGCGCGGCGCTCGCCGGCCTGGCCGGGGTGCTGGCGGCGCCGGTGATCCAGGTCACGCCGCTGATGGGCGCCAACCTCATCATCGTCGTGTTCGCGGTCGTGGTGATCGGCGGCATGGGCTCGATCATCGGCTCCATCGTCACCGGCCTGGTGCTGGGCCTGGTCGAGGGCCTGACGCGCGTGTTCTACCCCGAGGCGTCGAACGTGGTGGTGTTCGCGATCATGGCCATCGTGCTGATGATCCGCCCCGCCGGCCTGTTCGGGAAGGAGAAGTGATGAGCGCCGCCCGCCCGCCCGCAGGCGCCCGCACCGCAGTGCGCAGCACGGAGGTTTTCGAATGAACTGGCTCGGCAACGGCACGGACCGCTCCGGCAAGCTCGTCTGGATCGCGGCGCTCGCGATCCTGATCGTCGCGCCCTTCGTGGGCATCTACCCCATCTTCGTCGCGGAGGCGCTGTGCTTCGCGATCTTCGCGATCGCGTTCAACCTGCTGCTCGGCTTCACCGGCCTGCTGTCGTTCGGCCATGCGGCCTTCTTCGGCGGCGCGGCCTACGTGTGCGCCTGGCTGCTGCAGGACAAGCACTGGACGCCCGAGCTCGCGCTGCTGGGCGGCACGGCCGCGGCGGCGGCCGCGGGCCTGGTGGTCGGCGCGATCGCGATCCGGCGCCAGGGCATCTACTTCGCGATGGTCACGCTGGCTCTCGCGCAGATGCTGTACTTCTTCTTCCTGCAGGCGCCCTTCACCGGCGGCGAGAACGGCATCCAGGGGATCGCGCGCGGACGGCTGTTCGGCCTGATCCCGCTCGAGCACGACCTCGCGCTGTACTTCTTCGTGCTCGCGGTCTTCGTCGGCGTGTTCCTGCTCGCCCTGCGCATCGTGCACTCGCCCTACGGCCAGGTGCTCAAGGCGATCCGCGAGAACGAGCCGCGCGCCGTCTCGCTGGGCTACAACGTCGACCGCTACAAGCTGCTCGCGTTCGTGCTGTCGGCCGCGCTGGCGGGCCTGGGCGGCGGCCTGAAGACGCTCGTGCTGCACCTGGCGACGCTCCAGGACGTGCGGTGGGAGCAGTCGGGCGAGGTCATCCTGATGACGCTGCTGGGCGGCCTGGGCACCTACGCGGGACCGGTGGTCGGCGCCTTCGTCGTCGTCGGCCTGCAGAACTACCTGTCCGACCGCGCCGGCTCGTGGACGGGCGTGATCATCGGCGCGATCTTCGTGCTGTGCGTGGTCGCGTTCCGCAAGGGCTTCGTCGGCGAGCTGCTCGCGTGGGCGAAGCGGCGCGCCAGGGCCTGACGTGGCGCGCGGCAGGACCTGGTTCCGCGCCCGGAAGTTCGGCTGGGGATGGGGCCTGCCGAACACCTGGCAGGGCTGGCTGGTCTACGCGGCCTACGCGCTGCTGCTTGCCGGCGGCTGGCGCGCGTTCCCGCTGCCGCACCATGCCGCGGCCTTCGCGATCTGGGCGGCCGGACTGACGGCGCTGCTGGCCGCGATCTGCTACGCCACCGGCGACAAGCCGCGCTGGCGCTGATCAGAAGCGCGTCAGCGGCACCTGCGCCGACTCGGCGTTGTCGGTGACCACGCCGCCGCGCAGCCGGCGCGGGTACTGCAGGGCCAGGCCCGCGGCGGATCCCGGGACGTCCTCGCAGCGCACCAGCCAGTGGATGGCGGTCGTCTTCTGCTCGCGCAGGCGCGATCCGGCCACCTCCTGGATCAGGTGCGCGAGCGAGACCGGGCGCCCGGCGTCCGTGCCGTCCAGCGGGATCGCGAGCTCGCCGGTGCTGCGCCGGTAGACGCCCGAGGGCACCTTGCCGTCCGGCTGGTTCCAGCAGAAATAGGCCGGCAGCTGCTCGCCCGCGGTGGCGACCCAGTCGGGGAACATGCCCAGCTCCACCATGAACCGGTCGAGGATGGTGCGGGCCTTGTAGATCTGCGGCGCCTTCAGGCGCGTGAAGTAGAAGTGGATCTCGACATGGTCGGGCACGCGCAGCGCCTCGTCGCGATAGCGCGACCCCTGTCCCGAAACGACGTAGCTCTTGGTCATCCGATCACCTTTGGGACAGCATACCCGCCCGGGTATGGTGAATCCAGCCTGCCGGGGGCGGCCGCGTCCCTAGAAACGCAGGATTGTCGG
>DASVLN010000848.1:0-4789 GCA_036384855.1 Burkholderiaceae bacterium
CGTCGCGGCCCCCTCGTCGCGGCGCATGCCGGAAACGACGCGGCCGCCCGGGGGCGGCCGCAGGCTGAGGGGCGCGCTCAGGCGCGCGCCGCGATCACTTCCACATGCCCGACGCCGCGGCGTCCGGGGCCACCGCGCCGCGCTTCTGCGCGTCCGGCGGCACGAGCTTGACGGTGGTCGTCGTGGTCGTGGTGGTCGTCGTCGTGGTGGCGCCGGCGTTGGCCGGGGGAGCGACCGACGGCGCCAGCACCGGCGCGTTGGCGCTGGCCGAGGACGACGAGCCGACCGCGATGCGCTGTTCGTCCTCCTCGCAGTCGTCGACCAGGCGCTGGTGCGCCTTCTGGTTCATCAGCATCGACTTGCGCGGGATCTGGATCCACACCATCGACCCGGCGGTGTCGACCAGGCGCACCGCCCCGGTGGTGGTCTCCTCGGGGACCATGACGTAGCTGTGGTGGTCGTAGGTGAGCTTGAAGTTGCCGGCGTGGCCCGGGATCTTCTCGATGTCGACGCTCTCGTGCAGCTCGCACTTGGCGAGGCCGGTGAGCACGCGGTCGGCGACCGTCAGCTGGCCCGGGTTGAGGTTGTCGTTGGTGGCGGAGGTCGGCTCCGGCGCGGCGGACTTCCTGGCGGGCGCCTTCTTGGCCGTCTTCTTGGCGTGGGCGGCGGTCTGCGCGTGGGCCGGCGCGACGGCGAGCGCGGCGAAGGCGGCAAGCACGGCCGCGGCGGTCAGGGTGCGGGGCATGAACGGGTCTCCTGGGTGCTGGGAGGGGTGCGGGAAGAGTGCCCGGCATTGTCGGCCAATGCCGGGCCGCGTCAGCTCGACAGGTGCAACCCCTTGTTTCGCCGCGTTCCATTTGTACGACGTGCATGACCCGGCTCCGGGAAGGCCCGGATTCCCGCGCGCGCCGGGTCAGCCGCCGAAGTAGCGCAGGCGCACCTCCGCGGGCAGCTGCGGCTCGCCCCCGATCGACGTGCGGTGCGCGCGCTCGATCACCTGCCAGAAGTAGCGGTAGCTCGCGCGGTCGTGCAGGTGCTCGCGGCCGCCGTGGCGATGGCGGATCGGGCCCCAGCCCGCCGCCTCGGCGGCGTGGATGACCTCGATCGCGAGGTCGACCTCCGCCGCGGTGGGCGCGAACGCATCGACGATCACGCGCACCTGGTCGGGATGGATGCTCCACATGCGCGTGTAGCCGAACTGGCGGCAGGCGCGCTCGGCGGCGTGCTGCAGCAGGCGCAGGTCCTTGAACTCGGTGACGACGCAGTGCGCGGGCACCTTGCCGTGGCCGTGGCAGGCGGCGGCGATCTCGAGCTTGGCGCGCACGACGAGCGGATGCGCGAACTGCCCCTCGGCGCCCATCGCCGTCTGCGGGATCGCGCCGCGGTGCGCGGACACGAAGTCCATCAGGCCGAAGGACAGCGACTCGATGCGCGGATGCGCCGCGAACGCCTGCACGTCGCGCAGCGCACCGTGCGTCTCGACGAGCGCGTGCAGCGGGATCGGACGCGCGACGCCCGCCGCGTGCGCGACGCGGTCGATGGCGGCGATCGCGGCGTCGAGGTCGGCGGCGTCGCGCGCCTTCGGCAGCATCAGATAGGCCAGGCGCTGGCCGGCCGCGCGCACGAGGATCTCGAGCATGCCTTCGAACGCCGCGTGGCCGCGGGGCACGATGCGCGCGCCGACGCGGTCGAAGCGGTTGGCCGGCGACTGCACCAGCTCGCCGATCAGGCGCGCCTGCTCGAGCTCGCCGCCGACCGCGGCGCCGTCCTCGGCGTCGAGCGTGACGTCGAACACCGGCCCGAGCTCGGCCTGCAGGGCGAGGCTCTTGCGCATGCGCGCCTCGTCGCCCGCGTAGTGATCGCAGACCGGCAGCGCGACGGTCGGATCGCCGTCCTCGAACAGGACGTCGCGCGGGTGGCGGGCGGGGGCGGTGGGCATGGGCGTTCGGCGATCACGGTCGGGAATCACACACTGTAGCGCCACGGCCGCGGTGCGGGCCGTCCGCGAATCAGGCGCCGTCCGACATCTGCGCGGCCGCGCGCGATGGACAATCGGCCGCTGCTCAACCACGCGACCGGCTGTCCCCATGATGCAACGACGCGGCTTCCTCGGCGCCTCCGTGCTGGCGCTGTTCTCGCCCGCCACCCTGCTCGCCACCGCGGCCCGCGCCGCCGGCCTCGCGACGATCGGCACGCCCGAGCGCTTCGACTACGCCGCACTCAAGGGCCAGGCGCGCGCGCTCGCGGGCTCGCCGTACAAGCCGTATGAGGGCGGCCTGCCGCCGGCGGTCGCGGGACTCGACTGGGACCAGTACCAGGCGATCCGCTTCAAGCCCGAGCATGCGCTGTGGGCCGGCAACCCGGAGCTGCATGCGCGCGCCGAGCTGTTCCACCTGGGCCTGTACTTCAAGCGCCCGGTGCGCATGTACGAGGTCGCCGACGGCCAGGCGCGAGAGCTCGCCTACGACCCGGCGCTGTTCGACTACGGCAGGAGCGGCCTCGCGTCGACCAGGCTGCCCGCGAGCCTCGGCTTCGCGGGCTTCCGGCTGAAGACCGACCTCGCGCCGGAGACCGACTACGCGGCCTTCCTCGGCGCGAGCTACTTCCGCGCGACCAGCGGCACGCGCCAGTACGGGCTGTCCGCGCGCGGCCTGGCGATCGACACCGGGCTGTCGCGGCCCGAGGAGTTCCCGGACTTCGTCGCCTACTACCTCGAGCGCCCGCGCGCCGAGTCCAACACGGTCACCGTCTACGGCCTGCTCGACTCGCCCAGCGTCGCCGGCGCCTATCGCTTCGTCATCACGCCCGGCGACACCACGCGCATGGACATCGACGCCGCACTCTACCCGCGCAAGCTCATCGAGCGCCTCGGCATCGCGCCGTGCACGAGCATGTACCAGACCGGCGAGAACGACCGCCGCATGGCCAACGACTGGCGCCCGGAGCTGCACGACTCCGACGGCCTGTCCATCCACACCGGCAGCGGCGAATGGCTGTGGCGTCCGCTGCGCAACCCGCCGCAGATCCGCTTCAGCGCGTTCGCGGATCGCAACCCGCGCGGCTTCGGCCTGCTGCAGCGCGACCGCGACTTCGACCACTACCAGGACGACGGCGCGTTCTACGACCGCCGCCCCAGCCTCTGGGTCGAGCCGCGCGGCGACTGGGGCGAAGGCGCGGTCGACCTGATCGAGCTGCCCACCGCCGACGAGACCTTCGACAACATCGTCGCCTTCTGGAACCCGGCGAAGAAGCCCGAGCCCGGCTCCGAGGCGCTGCTGGCCTACACGCTGTACTGGTGCCGCGAGGCGCCGCGGCAGTCGCCGCTCGCCCGCGTCGTCGCCACGCGCACGGGCATCGGCGGCGTGGTCGGCAAGCCGCGCGACCACGAGTCCTTCCGCTTCGCGATCGACTTCGCCGGCGGCGACTTCGCGACGCTGGACACGCGCACCAAGGTCGAACCCGTCATCTCCGTGACGCGCGGCCGCACCGAGGTCACCTCGGCCCGGCCGCTCGATTCGGTGCACGGCTGGCGCGCGATGTTCGACTACGTCCCCGAGCCCGGCAACGAGCCGGCGACGCTGCGGCTGTTCCTGCGCGCCAACGGGCAGCCGTTGACGGAGACGTGGATCTACGAGTGGGATCCGCCGCGGGGCTGACCACCGCGCTCGCGAGTTTCGGCCACTGCCCCTGCGCACCCGAGGCCCGTTGGACTTCCAGCGCCCGCGAGCGAATGGCTGCCAGCCCGAGAAGCCTCGCTCAATGGAAAAGGCCGCCCGAAGGCGGCCTCTCGACGGTTGCGGCGCGAGCCCTCGGGCCCGCGCGGCCGGCGGATCACAGCAGGTGCTTGACGCCGTCCTGCTCGCCCTTGAGCTCGTCGAGCGTCTTGTTCAGGCGCTCCTGCGAGAAGGCGTCGATCTCGAGGCCCTCGACGATCTTGTACTTGCCGTTCTCGGTCGTGACCGGGAAGCCGAAGATGACGTCCTTGGGAATGCCGTACTCGCCGTTGGAGGGGACGCCCATCGTGACCCACTTGCCCTTGGAGCCCAGGGCCCAGTCGCGCATGTGGTCGATGGCGGCGTTGGCGGCCGAGGCGGCCGACGACAGGCCGCGCGCCTCGATGATGGCCGCGCCGCGCTTGCCGACCGTCGGCAGGAACACGTTGGCGTTCCATTCCTGGTCGTTGATCGCGTCCTTCAGGCTCTTGCCGTTGGCGGTCGCGAAGCGGTAGTCGGCGTACATCGTGGGCGAGTGGTTGCCCCAGACGGTCAGCTTCTCGATGTCGCCGACCTTGACGCCGGCCTTGGCCGCGATCTGGCTGGCGGCGCGGTTGTGGTCGAGGCGCAGCATGGCGGTGAAGTTCTCGCGCGGCAGGCTCGGCGCGCTCTTCATGGCGATGTAGGCGTTGGTGTTGGCGGGGTTGCCGACGACCAGTACCTTGACGTCGCGCGAGGCGACCTTGTCGAGCGCCTTGCCCTGCGCCGTGAAGATCTGCGCGTTGGCGGCCAGCAGGTCCGCGCGCTCCATGCCGGGGCCGCGCGGACGCGCGCCGACCAGCAGGGCGTAGTCCGTGTCCTTGAACGCGGTCATCGGGTCGCTGTGGGCCTCGATGCCGGCGAGCAGCGGGAACGCGCAGTCGTCGAGCTCCATGATCACGCCCTTGAGCGCCTTCTGGGCCTTCTCGTCGGGGATCTCCAGCAGCTGGAGGATGACCGGCTGGTCCTTGCCCAGCATCTCGCCCGAGGCGATGCGGAACAGCAGGGCGTAGCCGATCTGGCCGGCGGCGCCGGTG
>DASVLN010000849.1:0-3174 GCA_036384855.1 Burkholderiaceae bacterium
GGTCGCGGCCAGCGGCAGGTAGCCGGACATGCCCAGCAGCCCCGCGAGCCGCTGCGGCGCGCGCAGGCCCGCCAGCAGCGTCATCGCGCAGCCCTGCGAGAAGCCGCCCAGCACGATGCGCCCGGCGGGAATGCCGCGCGCGACCTCGCGGTCGATCAGCGCCTGCACCTCGGCGGCGGACGCGCGCAGGCCGCGCTCGTCCTCGCCGCGGACCGAGAAGTCCAGCCCGAGGATGTCGTACCACGCCGGCATGCGCATGCCGCCGTTGATCGTCACGGGCCGCACGGGCGCGTCGGGGAAGACCCAGCGCACCGGGCCGACCGGCGCCAGGTCGATCTCCTCGACGAAGGGCACGAAGTCCTGCGAGCTGGCGCCCAGGCCGTGCAGGACGATGATGGCGGCGCCCGGGGCGTCGCCGGTGGGGATGTCGAGGGTCGTGAGCGGCATGGCCGGGAGCATAACGTCCCCCGCTCGTGCCCGCGCCAGGCCCGGCAGGCGGCACGGAAACGGGGCGGCCCCCCTCGAGCCGGACTTCAGCGGGCCTGCGGCACCATGTCGGCCGGCACCGCCATCACCTCCGTGAAACTGCCGCGCACGAACATCGTGCGCTTGGCGAAGCCGGTGGTGGTGTCGATGTCGAAGGCCGAGCCCGGGATCGGGACGATCCGGCCGTCCTCCTTGCCAACGAGCACGTAGTGGCCGCGCGGCAGGCGGTCGGGCAGTTCCCAGGCGTCGCGGCCGTCGCGCATCGGGCCGCGCATGAACAGCGCCTGCGACTTCTGCTGCCAGCCGGGCGCGAACTGCTCGCTGGTGACAGGCTCGGCCGCCGCGGCGGCCGTCGTGAGCACGCAGGCGACGATCAGTGCGACGGCGACCTGCAGCCCGATCATGAGCGCATGGTGGGAAGGAGCGGCGAACGGGAGGCGGGAGGGATGGCGTGTCATGGCGGTCCTCGCTGGGCTGGCGTTCCACCCGCCACGGAAGAAGGCCCTCCGCGGCGGCCCGGGCGCCCGCGAAACGCGGCAAGCCGCATTCCCCTGCGGGCGGCCCGATGCCGCGATGGTGCGCCGGGACGGGCCCGGCCGGCAAGGGCGGCGACGCGACTTTACGCGTTCGTCAGGTCCGGACGCTCGCCGGAAGGACGCCGGCGACCGGGTGCCCGGCCGTCAGTCCGCGTCCCGGAAGCGCGCGAGCGCCTCGCGCACGGCAGCCTCTTCGGCCTCCAGGCGCACCGGCGCCCCCGCCAGCGCCGCGGCGCCCTCCTTCTTCAGCCGCGCGACCCACTGGCCGGCGTCGCGGCCCTGGTCGAAGCCCTCGCTCTGCAGCAGCAGGGCGTCCCCGGCACCGACGAGCTTGAAGTAGAAGCGGCCGTCCGCCTCGCGGTACTGCTTGAAGACCGGCATCGCGGCGCCGGCCGCCTTGGCCGCGGCCGGCGCGGTCGATGCCAGCGCGTGGAAGCGCCGCAGCCCGACCGCGTGGCGCAGCTCGGCGAGGAAGGGCGTCGCGATCGCGCGTGCCTTGCGGGCGCCGACCTGCAGCTGCTCCTCGATCAGCTCCGGACGGGCCATGAACTCGTCGTAGCGCGCGCGCTGCGGTGCGAGCTCGCGGTCGACCGTGGCGAGCAGCCGCTTCTTGGCGTCGCCCCAGCCGAGGCCGGCGCGCAGCTCGGCGCGGAAGGCGGCGCGCTCGTCCTCGCCCGCGAAGGCATCGAAGAGCTGGACCAGCGGCGTGCCTTCGGGTTCCTTGGGCTCGCCGGGCAGCTTCGAGTCGGTCACCACGCGCGCGATCGCCGCCTGCAGCGCCGCCAGCCCGCCCTCGAACAGCGGCACGACGTTGTCGTAGCTCTTGGACATCTTGCGGCCGTCCAGGCCGGGCAGCAGCTCGGTGGCTTCCTCGGTGACCGCCTCGGGCAGCACGAAGCGCGCGCCGTCGGTGCCGAAGAGGTGGTTGAAGCGCTGCGCCACGTCGCGCGCCATCTCGATGTGCTGCACCTGGTCCTTGCCGACCGGCACGTGCGTGGCGTTGAACATCAGGATGTCGGCGGCCATCAGGATCGGGTAGCAGTACAGGCCCATCGAGATGCCGTCGTCCGGGTCGCCGCCGGCGTTGGCGTCGACGGCCGCCTTGTAGGCATGGGCGCGGTTCATCATGCCCTTGGCGGTGACGCAGGTGAGCAGCCAGGTGAGCTCCGGGATCTCGGGGATGTCGCTCTGGCGGTAGAACGTGACGCGCTCGGGATCGAGGCCGCAGGCGAGCCAGGTCGCGGCGAGCGCGAGGCGCGAGCGCTCGACGCGCGCCGGGTCGTCGCACTTGACCAGCGCGTGGTAGTCGGCGAGGAACAGGAAGCTCTCGACGCCGGGCGCCCGGCTCGCGGCGATGGCGGGGCGGATCGCGCCGACGTAGTTGCCCAGGTGCGGGGTGCCGGTGGTGGTGATGCCGGTGAGGACGCGGACGGTCATGGCTTGCGGACGGGCTGCGGGGATCGGGAACGGCGCGGCGGCCGCGCATGGAGCGGACGACTGTAACGCACGGGGGCCGGCGGCACGCGCGGGCGCGGCGTCACTTCGCGGCGGATGCGGCGGCAGCGGCGGCGCGGCGCTCCTTCGTCACGGCCTGCAGGTCGTCGACGCGGTAGACGAGGCGCGCGCAGTCGCGGTTGTGCTGCAGGATGGCCGCGTTGTAGGCCTCGGACTCGGCGCGGCTCGCGGCGGCCGCCTCGTTGAGCTGCCTGGCGTGTACGTTGTGGTCGCTCACGAGCAGGTTGAACGCGTTGACCGCGACGTCGCTCGTCGTGTCGAGCTGGCGCTGCACCTCGACGATCCTGTCGTTCTCCGCCTCCAGCTCGGACAGGCGCCGCTCGTGCTCCGCGTGGCGCGCCTGGATGGCGTCCAGGCGGGCCTTCAGCTCGTCCTCCTCGGCGAGGCACCGGCGCAGCTGCTCGCGCGAGGCGAACGCGGATGGCGCGGACGCCTGCGCGGGCTTGGGCGCCGCGGAGACGGCGGGGGCGAGCACCGCGGCCGCGAGCGCGAGGAGGACGGGACGGACGAGGGACATGGCGTGGTCGGATGGAGTCGTGGACGCGCGGACGCGCCGCGCCATTGTCGGGCAGGGGCGCCGGCCACGGCACGGGATCCGCCCCAGGGATCGCCCCGCCCCGCGCGCGGCGGCAAAACG
>DASVLN010000850.1:0-4438 GCA_036384855.1 Burkholderiaceae bacterium
GCCGGCGCCGCCTCCTCGCCCCAGGAGCCCTCCGAGGAGGCGCTGGAAGCCCGCGCCGCCGCCCTCTACCGCGACCGCATCGACGACGCCCGGGCGCACGGCCTGCTGGCGCCGCCGGACGATCCGCAGCGCGACCGCCTCGACTACATCGCCCACCGCCTGGAAGCCTTCGCGCCGGCGTGGAACCCGCGCGCCGCCCGGTGGCGCTGGGAAGTCGAACTGGTGCGCTCGGAGGAGGTCGACGCCGATTGCCTGCCGGGCGGCAAGATCGTGGTGCAGTCGGGGCTCCTGGCGCGCCTCGCGCCGTCGGACGACGAGCTCGCGATGGTGATCGGCCACGAGATGGGCCACGCGCTGCGAGAGCATGCCCGCACGCGCCTGGGCGCGCAGCGCGCGACCTCATGGCTGATCTCGCTGGCGGCGCAGTTCTTCGGCTGGAGCGACGTCGGGCGCTCGGTGGCGGGCGCGGGCGGCAACCTGCTGGCGCTGAAGTTCAGCCGCGACGAGGAGACCGAGGCCGACCTCGTGGGCCTCGAGCTCGCGGCGCGCGCCGGCTACGACCCCGAGGCCGCCGTCGCGCTCTGGCGCAAGATGGGCGCGCTCGCCCGCGGCGGGCCGCCGGCGTGGCTGTCCGACCATCCCTCGAGCCCCGAGCGCCTCCAGGTGCTTTCACGCGATGTTGCACGCGTGCGCGGTCTTTACAGGGAGGCGGCCCGGCCCGATCGGCGTTTCGCGCCCCCGGCCGCCGCGCCGTCCCTGCCCTGACCGCGCCCCCATTCGGGTTGCGCACCCCCTAAGAACGTGGGGATGCGCTCGCGCCGTTCCTGGTCGACAGTTCCCTTTCGCGGGTGGGGAGGTATGTGCGTTGCCCCTGCTCACCCGCGATCCGGGGAGCCCTGAGCCCGCGGATCGGAATCACATCCCGCTGCATGGGGCGGCGGGGCAAACCTTTCGGAGTACCAGCGATGACTTCTCAACACGATCAGAACCGCCAGGACGCGCAGCACAGCCAGTCCGCTGCCGGCCAGACGGGCCAGCAGGGCGCGGGCCGTCCGGGCGGCCGTGGCTTCGCCGGCATGGATCGCGAGCGCCAGCGCGAGATCGCGAGCCAGGGCGGCCGCGCCGCCCATGCGAGCGGCAACGCGCACCAGTTCACCTCCGAGGAAGCCCGTGCCGCCGGCTCCAAGCGCCATGCCAACGCCGCCGCTCGCGCCGCGGCGGCCGCCCGCGGGCAGGGTGGCAGCGACCAGTCCCTGAGCTGACCCCCGCCGCCGCTGGCATCGCGGGGGCGGCAAACGCGGCCGCCGGGCCCTTCCGGTATGGCCGCGTTTGCCGCAAACGCTACAGCAACAGTGGCCGGGCTGGCAGCCGGCTCGTGCGGGCCCTCGTCAGGGGGCGTCGTGCGATCCGCAACAGGCTGCGGCCCGATCGCACCATCGCGGGGCACGCGCCCGCGAAAATGAGCGAACGATGTAACGCCACGTCCGTATCATGCGGACGATGGACATCGCCCTCATCGCGCACGACGCCAAGAAGGACCTGATGGTCGTCCTCGCGCGCGATTTCGCCCCCTTCCTCTCACGTTGCCACCTCATGGCCACCGGCACGACGGGCGGCCGCCTCGTGGCCGAGGTCGGCCTGGAGGTGGAGCGCCTCCTGAGCGGACCGCTCGGGGGCGACCTGCAGATCGGCGCCCGCCTGGCCGAGGGCCGGGTCGACGCCGTGATCTTCCTGCGCGACCCGATGACGCCGCAGCCGCACGAGCCCGACATCAACGCGCTCGTGCGCGCCTGCGACGTGCACGACGTCGTCTGCGCCACCAACGAGTCCACGGCGCGCCATGTGCTGCGCGCGCTGGCCGAGGAACTCGAGGAGTCGCTTCAGAAGCGGTAGCCGATTCCCAGCGTCGCCTGCGGGATCGCCTTGAACTTGCCGACCTCGTCCTGGAACTGCCGGTTCTCGGACGCGAGGTCGGCCGCGCCGCCACTGGTCAGCGCGATCTCGCTCGCGAGCGCCGGCGAGGGCGCCAGCGGCGTCGCGCGGGCCTTGCCGATGCCGGCGCCGAGGTCGACATTGAACGCGAAGCCGGGCGTGTCGTCGCCGTGGTGGCCCCAGCCGATGCCCAGGTACGGCATCGCGTGCGGGAAGGACAGGTCCGACTGCACGTAGTACAGCGACGACGGCGCGTCGTAGGCGACGCCGCCGATCGTGATCTTGCCGTCGTGCGGCGAGGCGCGCATCGTCGCCTTGGCCTGGTTGAGGGTCAGCCCGCCGGTCAGGCGGAAGCCGCCGCCGAAGGCGAACCAGTCGCCGACCAGGGCGATCCGGTCGTAGTGGAGCTTGCCGCGGAAGTCGTTGTCGGACGTGCTGCCGCTGTAGGCGTGGCCGCCGATCGTGCCGAAATCGGCGCGCACGGCGAACGCGCTGCCCAGCGGCTGGGCGAGGCCGGCCAGCGCGTAGGGCAGGCCGGTGGCGACGTAGGGCTCCACGGCGCGCGCAGGCGCGGTGGCGACGGCCGCGGCGACCAGCGGCAGGGCGGCGAGGGCGATCGGGGCGCGGACGGACATGGGAACGTTCCTGGGTGGGTGGATACGGACGCGAGGCGTGCGCAGACCTGCAAGACTAGCGTTGCAGGCGCCGTTCGATCGCCGGAGCAGCGGCAAGCGGACGGCCCGATTCCGGCGTCCGGAATGCCCCACAATCCGCCCCACCCGACCCCGTGACCACCTGACCCCCCGACCCGCGGCCGGCGCCGCGGGCTGAAAGGCACCGATGGCCCTGACTCCACGCCCCGCGCGATCCGCGAGACCCGTCCGGTCCGCGCTGCCCGGCCTGCTGCTCGCCGGCCTCGCGGCGTGCGGCGGCGGCGCCGACAACCTTTCCGGCACGGAAAGCCCGCCGCCGCAATCCGGCTATGTCGACGGCAACACCTACTCGGCCATGCGCGGCAGCTCGCTGTCCACGCCCAACGAGGCAACGAGCGCGACCCACCACACCCTGACGATCGACGGCACGCCCTACGCCTACACGGCCACCGCGGGGCATTTGACGGCCAAGGACCTGGGCTCCGGCGCCGCGGAGGCCTCGTTCTTCTACGTCGCCTACACCGTCGACGGCGCGCCCGCGGCGACCCGGCCGGTGACCTTCTTCTTCAACGGCGGCCCGGGCTCGTCCACCGTCTGGCTGCACCTGGGCTCGTGGGCGCCCAAGCGCCTGGTCACGGGCGTGCCGGCGACGACCCAGGCGGCACCATTCCCCTACGTCGACAGCCCCGACAGCCTGATCGACACCAGCGACCTCGTCTTCGTCGACGCGGTGGGCACCGGCCTGTCCGAGGCGATCGCGCCCAACACCAACCAGACCTACTGGAGCGTCGACGCGGACGCGCAGGTCTTCCGCGACTTCGTGATCCGCTGGCTGGCGGCCAACGGCCGCACGGCGTCGCCGCTGTTCGTCTACGGCGAGTCCTACGGCACCGTGCGCGCGCCGCTGCTGGCGCGCTACCTGGAGACCGCGGGCACGCCGGTCAAGGGCGTGGTCCTGCAGTCCTCCATCCTCGACTACAACAGCAACTGCGAGACGACCGTCGACTTCCTCGGCCACCCCACCGTGGACTGCAGCGGCCTGCTGCCGACGTTCGGGGCGGTCGGCGCCTTCTGGAGCAAGGTGACGCCGCCGCCGACCGACCTCGAGGCCTTCCTGACCCAGCTGCGCGGCTATGCCGACGGCGTCTACAGCCCGCAGGTCGTGCAGTGGCTGGGCGCGGGCGGCACCGGCGGGCCGCCGGCCGGCGCGGACGTGAACGCCCTGCAGGCCGACACCGGCCTCGCCGCGTCGTACTGGACGGGCCAGTTCGACGTCGACTACGACGACTACCGCCACAACCTGATCCCCGGTCAGGTCCTGGGCGTGTACGACGGGCGCATGGCCGCGGCCAAGGGCTCGGCGCTGGCGGCCGGCGACGATCCGTCGAACACCTTCATCGCGCAGCCCTTCGAGCAGGCGATCACGAGCGTGCTGGCGAGCGACCTCGCGTTCACGACCCCGGGCAGCTACGTGGAGGAGAGCGACGCGATCGACTACTGGGACTTCTCGCACGGCGGCCGCAGACTGCCCGACGTCGTGCCCGACCTCGCTGCCGCCATGACGCTCGACCCCGGCCTGAAGGTGCTGTCCATCGGCGGCGAGCACGACCTGATCACGCCGTTCCACCAGACCGAGCGCGACCTCGCGCGGCTGGCCGCCGGCGCGCCGGTCACCAGCCATTTCTACGCAGGAGGCCACATGGTCTACCTCAACGACCCGTCGCGCGCGGCGATCAAGGCGGACCTGAAGGCGTTCTACGCCGCGGCCGCGGGGGCGAAGTGATGCGCGCCCGTCCCGTCCTCGCGATCTTCGCGGCGCTGGCCGCCGTCGGCGCCGGCGCGCAGCCGCCGGC
>DASVLN010000851.1:0-2989 GCA_036384855.1 Burkholderiaceae bacterium
GGCGGACGGGCTCGCGCGCCGTCCGCCGCCGCGACGGGACCCGGCGCGCCGGGCCCGTCGTTCACGCCGTCAGGCCTTGCGGGCGACCAGCGCGGGCTCCGGCGTGCGCAGCACCGCCTGCACCGCGAACGCGACGACGAAGTTCAGCACCAGGGCCAGCAGGCCGGTGTAGAACGTGTACTTGTCGCCGCCGATCACCAGCGAGTGCACCGGCTTCGTGCCGTCGGCGAAGGCCGTCCACGTGCCGTAGACGATGCCCGCCAGCCAGCCCGCCAGCAGGGCCGGCGCGCGCAGGCGCTTCGAGAACAGGCCCGAGACGACCGCCGGGAAGGTCTGCAGGATCCAGACGCCGCCCAGCAGCTGCAGGTCGAGCGCGAACTTCGTCGGCAGGTACAGGATGCACAGCAGCGCGCCGACCTTGACCACCAGCGACACGACCTTCGCGACGCCCTCTTCCTGCGCCGGCGTGATGCCGGCGTTGACGTAGGGCTTCCACAGGTTGCGGGTGAACAGGTTGGACGCGCCGATCGACATCACCGCCGCCGGCACCAGCGCGCCGATCGCGATGGCCGCGAACGCGAAGCCCGCGAACCACGACGGGAACAGCGCGTTGAACAGCGCCGGCACGACGTCGTTGTTGCTCTTGACGCTGATCTTGGCGGCATAGGCCATGAAGCCCAGCAGCGCGATCAGGCCCAGCAGCACGGTGTAGGCGGGCAGGTAGATCGCGTTCTTGCGGATCGTGGACGCGCTCCTGGCCGCGAAGATGCCGGTCAGCGTGTGCGGGTACATGAACGCCGCCATCGCCGAGCCGAGCGCCAGCGTCGCGAACGGCATCATCTGGCCCGGATGCAGCGTCGTGCCCGTGGCGCCGCCCTTGGCCGCGAACGCGTCGTGCGCGGCCGAGAACACGCTGCCGTAGCCGCCCACCTTCATCGGCACGATGACCACCGCCGCGATCACCACGATGTAGATCATGATGTCCTTGACGAAGGCGATCAGCGCGGGCGCGCGCAGGCCGGCGGCGTAGGTGTAGAGCGCGAGGATCACGAAGGCCGCGATCAGCGGCAGCTCGCCCGAGAGGCCGAGCGCCTTGATGACCGCCTCCATGCCGACCAGCTGCAGCGCGATGTAGGGCATGGTCGCGACGATGCCGGTGACGGCGATCGCCAGCTCCAGCGCGCGCGAGCCGTAGCGGCCGTAGACGACGTCCGCCGCCGTCACGTGGCCGGCGCCCTGCGCCTCCTTCCACAGCTTGGGCATGATGAGGAACACGATCGGATAGACGACGATCGTGTAGGGCAGCGCGAAGAAGCCGTAGGCGCCCATCGCGTAGACCAGCGCCGGCACGGCGATCACGGTGTAGGCGGTGTAGAAGTCGCCGCCGACGAGGAACCAGGTGATCCAGGCGCCGAAGTTGCGCCCGCCCAGGCCCCACTCGTCGAGGTGCTTGCCCTTGTGCGCGGTGCCGCGCTGCCAGCGCGAGGCCACGAAGCCGATCACCGTGACCAGCGCGAAGAAGAAGACGAACACGCCGAAGGCGGTGCCGTTGATGTGGGTGAAGTCCATGGGATGCTCCTCAGTCGTCGCTGGGCTCGCCGCGATTGACGATCCAGATCAGCAGCGAGGTGACGGGCACCCACGCGAACAGGTACCAATAGAAGAACGGGAAACCGGCGAACTCGGGCGTCTCGCTGTTGTACAGCGGCACCGCGAGCAGGCCGACGAACGGCAGCAGCAACAGCAGGCGCATGGCTTGTCTCCTGGGTGAACGGCGGACGTGGTGCCCGCTCTGACGGTAGTGTCGACGGTGGTGCCCCGCAGGGCATCCGTCAAGTTGCGCAACGGTGCGCGCGAGATCACCTAATGGTTAACCCCGGATCGATGGCGCCTGGACTGCCGGCAAGCGGCCCGCCGGCCGCCCCCGGCGGAGCGTCCCGGTCGGGAACCCTCTGCCGCATGAGCGGCTCACTGCTTGCGGCGCACGGCGCCCGACAGGCGCGCGTCCTCGGGATAGAAGTAGCGGATCTCGCCGCCGCGCCACACGCCCAGCCAGATCATGTTGCGCGAGAAGGCCTCGTGGTCGTGCATCGAGAACGGGCGGTCGTAGGTCGTGACGACGCCGCGGTAGGGCTCGCGCGGATCCTCGAGCGCGTTCTTCAGCGCGCCGCCGCTCGCGTCGCCGCCGGTCTCGAACAGCGCGCGCACGACCAGCTGCACGCTGTCGTAAGCCTGCGCCGCGGCCATCAGCGAGCCGATGGGGCGGTGCTGGTTGCGGCGCGCGAATGCCGCGATGAAGGCCGTGCGCGCGACGTTGGCCGCGTCCTGGATCAGGCTCTGCGTCATCATCGTGCCCTCGAGCGCCTGGGCGCCGGCGTTGTCCAGGACGCTGCGGAACGACAGCGTCCACGGCGCGAAGTACGGCACGTCCCAATGCATCGCCGCGCGCCCGCGCACGGCCACGGCCTCGCCGGGCCCGACCGTGTAGACGACGAGGGCCTGCGCGCCGGCGGCGCGGGCGTCTTCGAGCTCGTCGTGCAGCGACGTGGCGTCGGGCGCGAAGCGGCCCACGTAGGCCGGGGCGAGGCCGCGCTTCTTCAGCTCGGCGCCCAAGTCGGCGAGGCCGCTGTCGCCGTAGCCGGTGCGGTCGGCCAGGATCGCGATGCGCGAGAGATGGCGGCGGTCGACGATCTCGCCGACCAGGAACTCCGCGGTCAGCACGTCGGCGGGCGCGACGCGGAACACCATGCTCTCGGCGGCCGGCACGCGCCGCGTGAGCTCGGTGCCCTGCGCGCACGGGATGACGAGCACGCGCCGGGCGGCCTCGAACACGTCCAGCGCCTTCAGCGCGACGCCCGTGTTGCAGTAGCCCACCGTCGCCGCGATGCCGGGATCGGCCACCAGCGCCTGCGCCGCAGCGCGCCCCGTGTCGGGGTCGCCGCGGTCGTCCTTCACGACGAGTTCCAGCGGCCGGCCCATCACGCCGCCG
>DASVLN010000852.1:0-1680 GCA_036384855.1 Burkholderiaceae bacterium
GCCAGGTTCTCAGAGCGCGAACCGGTAGGTGATGCCGGCCAGCCACTCGTGCAGCGCCGGCGAGGCATGCGTGCTGGCCTGGTAGCCGACGTCCAGATCCAGCCCAGGCCGCGCCGTCCAGATCGCGCCGGCCAGCACGGCACCCGGCCAGGCGTGGCGGCGACGATCCGGATCCTGGTCGAGCTCGCCGTCCACCGTCAGGATCACGCGCTCGCCCAGCGCCTGCATCAGCGCCGCCGACGCATGCGCGAGCGTCGCGCGCCCACCCGCGGCGGCCGGCGCATGCGAGAAGCCGAGGTTGGCGTGCACGGTCGTGGGCGAGGCATCCCAGGTGGCGACCGCCAGCGCATGCTCCGCGATCCGCCCGTGCGGCAGCCCGAGGCCGTGCCGCGCCGTCGGCGCCTCGATGCCGGCGCGCACGCCGAGCGACCACGGATCGGCGCCCCAGAAGCGCCACTTGGCGTCGAGGTTGGTGTCGCCGACGCCGGCGCTCGTCCCTTGCGCGGGATCGTGCTGCGAGACCCAGGAGGGCTGCACGATCGCGTCGACCGTCGTCGCGAGGCCCACGGAGACCTGCGGCTGGTAGGTGAAGGTCGTGACACCGCCGACGCGCGCGCGCTGGAACCCGTTCTCGATCTCGACGTTGCCGGCGCCCTGGGTGCCGGTGTCCTCGGTCTGCAGCGGGTGGGCGGCGAATCCGGGGGCGGCGAAGGCCGCAAGGAGCGCGGGCAGGCAGCGGGTCGGGCGGCGGAGGATCACGTGGCGCATGGCGGGGGGAAGGCGCAGGCAGTCAGTCTGTCCGGGCGCGATGACAGCGTCGTGTCGTGCTGTCACGCGCCCGCCATGCGGCGGCGGGAGACTGCTCGATTGGCCGCGTGCATCGCGCGTCTTCAGACCCCGACAGCCTGCCCATGCTCCGACGCTTCCTCCGCCTCGCCCTGCTCCCCGCCTTTGCGTCCCTCCTGGCCGCCGCCGCGCCCGCGCAGTCGCTGCACGGCGCCGGCGCGACCTTCCCGGCGCCCGTCTACCAGGCCTGGGCCGAGGAGTGGCAGCGCCGCACCGGCGAGGCCGTGCGCTACGACGAGCTCGGCTCGGGCGCCGGGATCGCCGCGGCGACGCAGGGCCAGGTGGACTTCGGCGCCTCCGACGCGCCGCTGGCCGACGACCGGCTCGCCGCCGCCGACCTGCTGCAGTTCCCGACGGTGATCGGCGGCGTCGTGCCGGTCGTCAACGTCGCGGGCGTGGCGCACGGGCGCCTGCAGCTCGACGCCGCGGCGCTCAGCGCGATCTACCGCGGCCGCATCGTCAACTGGAGCGATCCGGCGATCGCGGCGCTCAACCCCGGGCTCGCGCTGCCGGATGCGCGGATCACGGTCGTCCACCGCGCCGACGCCTCCGGCACGACCTGGCTGTGGAGCCGGTGGCTCTCGGAGTCGGACGCCGCGTGGAAGGCCGAGGTCGGCCAGGGTACGACGCTCGCATGGCCCACCGGCACCGGCGGCCTGGGCAACGAGGGCGTCGCCTCGCTGGTGCGGCGCACGCGCGGCGCGATCGGCTATGTCGAGGCGGCCTATGCGCGCGCCCACGAGCTCGCCGACGTCGCCCTGCCCGCGCGCGACGGCGGCCTGGTGCGCGCGAGCCCCGAGAGCTTCGAGGCCGCGCTCGCCTCGGCCCGCTGGC
>DASVLN010000853.1:0-1732 GCA_036384855.1 Burkholderiaceae bacterium
GACGGATCGGAACGAGGCCAGCGACGGGGCCGCCACGCGTCGCGCGGCGCCGCGGGCGCGGGTGCCGGACTGGCCAGCGGCGGGTGCGGACATCGGCCTTCAGGGGATGAATCGAGCCTGCATCCTACCCGGCCCGCCGCGTGCCCCGGCACGGATGCAGATGCTTCCTCGGTTTTCGCATAACGAGGTCATTGCCCGGCACCCAGAATGGCGCCTCGCGGCCTCCCACCGCCAGGCGCGCCGTCAAGCGCCGGTGGAGACCGCCGCCCCCCGTCGCCGGCCGCGCCCATCGCGGCCAACCCGTCCGTCGTTTTCCTCGTCCGCCCCGGCGGATCGCCCTGTCCCGTGCATTTCGATCTCCCGACCGGCGTGGCCGGCCTGCTCGTGGGCGCCATCGTGGGCGTCACGGGCGTCGGCGGTGGCGCGCTGATGACGCCGATCCTCGTCCTGCTCTTCGGCGTCGCCCCGACGACCGCCGTTGGAACCGACCTGCTGTACGCCTCGATCACCAAGTCCGCCGGCACCGCCGTGCACCAGTCGCACGGCACCGTCGACTGGCAGGTCGTCCGGCGCCTGGCCTGCGGAAGCCTGCCCGCGGCGGCGCTCACGCTCGCCTGGATGCATTTCGGCCACGAGGGCCCGCTGAAGTCGGGCGTCGTCCTGTTCACGCTCGGCGTGGCGTTGCTGATCACCGCGCTCGGGATCCTGTTCAAGGACCGCATCCATGACATCGGCACGCGTTCGCGCCTGGGCAACAGCGTGCGATTCAAGTCCTGGCAACCGGGCTTGACCGTGGCCTCGGGGGCGTTGCTGGGCGTGCTGGTGACGATGACCTCGGTCGGCGCCGGCGCGCTGGGCACGGCGATGCTGGTCTACCTCTACCCGCTGCGGCTGAAGGCGGGCAAGCTGGTCGGCACGGACCTCGCGCATGCGATCCCGCTCACCCTGATCGCCGGCCTCGGCCACCTGACGCTGGGCAACGTGGACCTGGGCCTGATGCTCAACCTGCTGGCCGGCTCGATTCCGGGCGTGATCGCGGGGTCCCTCGTGAGCGCCCGCGCGCCGGTGAAGGTGGTGCGCTACGCGATCGCGATCGTGCTGCTGTTCGTCGCGTGGAAGATGGTCACGCGCTGAAGGTCAGCGCTCGCGGCGGGCGATGCGCGTGAGTCCGGCGGCGCGCTTGGCCGCGACGCGGCGCGCGGCGGCGTCGTCGTCGGGCGCGGTGGCGGTCGTCCACTTCGCGCGCTTCAGGGCCGGGTCGTAGAAGGTCAGGCTGCCCCCGGGGGCCATGTGGAAGGGCGCGAGCACCTCGCCGCGCACCGGGCGTCCGAGGAAGTCGTTGCGCCCGCCGGCGATGGCGGGCGTCGCGAACCAACCGGGCAGCAGGAAGTTGGAGACGGCCACGCCCTTGATCTCGTAGCCCTCCGCCTGCACGGCGTCGCACAACTCGAACGCGTGGAAGACCTGGCGTCGCCGGTCGCGCGGATGCGGGCCCTGCACGAGCAGGTTGTTCAGCGGATCGGCGGTGAGCTCGATCGCCTCGTGCGACAGCGCCGCCGTCCACGCGTCGCCCGCGGCGCGGCAGACGTCGAGGAAGACGAAGCCCACCGCGACCTCGCCGCGCCCGAGGTCGTGGTAGCCCTCGGCGCCCGAGCCGGCGGCGCTCGCGCGGTCGGCGATGGTGATGACGGCGTCGCCGCGTGGGCGCGGGGGCGGCGCCAGGCCGCCCTTC
>DASVLN010000854.1:0-4502 GCA_036384855.1 Burkholderiaceae bacterium
CGGGAAAGTCCGCGCCCGCGGGCGGTCGCGCGCGCCGCGCGCCAGAATCTCCGCGCCGCCGCCGCCGCCGCTCGCGCGCGCCGTCCACGTCCACCCGAGGAGCCCGCCCATGACCTACGCCGCCGACCACGACCGCTACGACGGCCGCATGCCCTACCGCCCCTGCGGCCGCAGCGGCCTGCGCCTGCCGGCGATCTCGCTGGGCCTGTGGCACAACTTCGGCGACACGACGCCGATGGTCAACCAGCGCCAGATGCTGCGCACGGCGTTCGACCACGGCATCACGCACTTCGACCTCGCCAACAACTACGGGCCGCCCTACGGCAGCGCCGAGACCAACTTCGGCGAGCACCTGCGGCGCGACTTCCGGCCCTACCGCGACGAGCTGATCATTTCCAGCAAGGCCGGCTGGGACATGTGGCCGGGCCCGTACGGCCAGGGCGGCGGCTCGCGCAAGTACGTGCTGGCGAGCCTCGACCAGAGCCTGAAGCGCCTGGGGCTGGACTATGTCGATATCTTCTACTCGCACCGCTTCGACCCGGACACGCCGCTCGAGGAGACGATGGGCGCGCTGGCCAGCGCCGTGCGCCAGGGCAAGGCGCTGTACGTGGGCATCAGCAGCTACTCGGCGGCCAGGACGCGCGAGGCCGCGGCGCTGCTGGCCGGCATGGGCGTGACGGCACTGATCCACCAGCCGTCGTACAGCATGCTCAACCGCTGGGTCGAGGGCGAGCTGCTCGATGCGCTCGACCGCGCCGGCATGGGCTGCATCGCCTTCAGCCCGCTCGCGCAGGGCCTGCTGACGGACAAGTACCTGCACGGCATCCCCGAGGACTCGCGCATCAACCGGCCCGGCGGCAGCTCGCTGCAGGCGTCGCACCTGAGCGAGGCCAACCTCGAGCACGTGCGGGCGCTGAACCGCATCGCGCAGGATCGCGGGCAGACGCTCGCGCAGATGGCCGTCGCCTGGGTGCTGCGCGACCGGCGCGTGACCTCGGCGCTCGTCGGCGCGAGCCATCCGGGGCAGATCGTCGACCTCGCGAAGGCCGTCCAGCGCCTCGACTTCAGCGCCGACGAGCTGGCCGCGATCGACAGGCACGCGGTCGAGGGCGGCATCAACCTCTGGCAGAAGCCTTCGACCGACCAGCGGCCCGACTGACGGGCACGGCTCGGGCACGCACCCTGCCCGATCCTGCGTCATCCACGAACGCAGGAGCAGATGCCATGAGCAATCCCCTCAGCCACGAATTCGAGCACGACCTCCAGGGCTACAAGGTCGCGATCCTCGTCGACGACTTCTTCGAGCAGGCCGAGCTCGAGGAGCCGCTGAAGGCGCTGAAGAACGCCGGCGCGCAGACCTTCATCATCTCGCCCAAGGGCCCGACGCTGACCGGCATGAAGCACCACGACAAGGGCGACTCGTTCCCGGTCGACGTGCCGCTGGACCATGCCGACCCCTCCGACTACGATGCGCTCGTGCTGCCGGGCGGCGTCGTCAACGCCGACGCGCTGCGCATCGACCCGGCGGCCCAGCAGTTCGCCCGCGCCATGGATCGCGCCAACAAGCCGCTGGCGGTGATCTGCCACGGCGCGTGGCTGCTGATCTCCGCGGGGCTCGTCAAGGACCGCACGCTGACGAGCTGGCCCACGCTGAAGGACGACCTCGTCAATGCCGGCGCCAAGTGGGTGGACAAGGAGGTGGTGAGCGACCGCCACTGGACGTCCAGCCGCAAGCCGGCCGACCTGCCCGCATTCAACAAGACCTTCATGGAGACGCTGACCTCCATCGCGCCGATGTGGGCGACCCAGCCCCGCGCCGGCCAGCCCGTCAGCAACCACTGAAGCGCGACGCGGGCCTAAGATGCGTCCCGACGCCACGACGCGGGACGCATCGCCATGGGAACCTGGAGCCACGACGCCTTCGGCAACGACGAGGCCTGCGACTGTGCCCTCGCGCTGGCCCGCGGCCGCGACCTGTCGGCCGTCGAGGGCGCGCTCGACGACGTGGCCGGCTTCCCGCCGCACGAGTACCTCGAGACGCCCGAGGCCACGCAAGCCCTGGTCGCGGCCGAGGCCGTCGCCCGCCTGCGCGGCCATCCGGGCGAGCGCGACGCCTGCAGCAAGCCGGTCGACGACTGGGTCGCGCGCACGCAGCTCGCCGCATCCGATGCCCTGGCCGCGCGCGCGGTCGAGGCGATCGAGCGCATCCTCGGCGCGGCGTCGGAGCTTGCCGACCTCTGGGGCGACTCGCCCGACGACGACGCGCGCTGGCGCGCCTCGATGCATGCGCTGAAGGTGCGGCTGCTCGCACCGGCGCGACCCGTCGCGTGATGGCACGGACGTTGCCGAACGCCCGGTGATGACCGCGCCCCACGCCGACGACCTCGTGATCGCCCGCCCCCAGGGCCTGTACTGCCCGCCGGGCGACTTCTACATCGACCCGTGGCAGCCGGTCGACCACGCGCTGATCACCCATGCCCACGGCGACCACCTGCGCGCCGGAAACGCGCGCTATCTCGCCGCGGAGGCCGGGCGTCACGTGATCGAGGCGCGCGTCGGGCCGGTCGCGCTGCAGACGCTGCCGTACGGCCAGACGCTGCAACACCGCGGCGTCACGATCTCGTTCCACCCCGCCGGCCACGTGCTGGGCTCGGCGCAGATCCGGCTCGAACACGCGGGCCGGCGCTGGGTCGTCTCGGGCGACTACAAGACCGGCCCCGACGCGACGTGTGCGCCATTCGAGCCCGTGCGCTGCGATGTCTTCGTCACCGAGTCGACGTTCGGCCTGCCGGTGTTCCGCTGGGTGCCGCAGCAGGCCGTCTTCGACGAGATCAACGCGTGGTGGCAGGCCAACGCGGACGCCGGTCGCGCGTCCATCGTCCACGCGTACGCGTTCGGCAAGGCGCAGCGGGTGCTGTCGGGACTCGACGCCTCGATCGGGCCCGTCGTCGTGCACGGCGCCGTCGCGACGATGGACGAGGCCTACCGGCGCTCCGGCGTCGCGCTGCCCGCCACGATGCGCGTCGACGACGCGACGCCCGAGCAGCTGCGGCGCAGCCTCGTCGTCGCGCCGCCGTCGGCGCAGGGCAGCGCCTGGTCGCGCCGCTTCAGCCGCGGCGGCGATGCCAGCGACTCGTTCGCGTCCGGCTGGATGCAGCTGCGCGGCGCGCGCCGGCGGCGCAACGTCGACCGCGGCTTCGTGCTGTCCGACCATGCCGACTGGCCCGGCCTGCTCGAGGCGATCGCCGCCACCGGGGCGCCGCGCGTGATCGTCACGCACGGCTACGTCGAGCCGCTGGTGCGCTGGCTCGCCTCGCAGGGCCTCGACGCGGGCGCGTTCCGCACCGAGTACGGCGACGACGAGGAGACGCGCGACGCCGCCGCGTCCGGGCCGGAACCCGAACCCGTACCCGTGTCGGAATCCGGGCCGGAAGGCGACGCGTCGTGAAGGACTTCGCCGCCCTCTTCGCCGAGCTCGACGCCACGACCTCGACGCGTCGCAAGACCGACGCGCTGGCCCGCTACTTCCGCCGCGCGCGTCCGGCCGACGCCGCGTGGGCGCTGTACTTCCTGGCCGGCGGCAAGCCGCGCCAGACGGTGCCGACCGCCCTGCTGCGCGCCGCCGCGCGCGAGCGCGCCGGCATCCCGGAATGGCTCTTCGACGAAAGCTACTCCGTCGTCGGCGACCTGGCGGAGACCATCGCCCACGTCCTGCCGCCCGCAGGCCCCGCCGTCGACCTGCCGCTGCACACGTGGATCGAGGAGCGCCTGATCGCGCTGCGCGGCCGCGAGCCGGCGCAGGTCGTGGCGGCTCTGCAGGGCTATTGGGACGAGCTCGACACCCCGGGCCGCTTCCTCCTGACGAAGCTGATCGGCGGCGGATTCCGGGTGGGCGTCTCGCGGCTGCTGGTGGTGCGCGGGCTCGCCGAGGCGACCGGCCTCGATCCCAAGCTGCTCGCGCAGCGCCTCGTCGGCTACACCGACAAGCGGCACGAGCCCGACGCCGCGCGCTACGAGGCGCTGGTCGACCCCGAGGTCGGCGACCGCGGCGACGAGGGCCGGCCCTACCCGTTCTTCCTCGCCCATCCGCTGCAGGCGCCGGTCGAGACGCTGGGGGCGCGCGAGGACTGGCTCGTCGAGTGGAAGTGGGACGGCATCCGCGCGCAGTTCATCCGCCGCGGCGCGCGATCGTGGCTGTGGTCCCGCGGCGAGGACCTGCTGAACGGCCGCTTCCCGGAGATCGACGATGCCCATGCCCTGCTGCCGGACGGCACCGTGCTGGACGGCGAGGTCGTGGTGTGGCGCGACGGCCGCGTGCAGCCGTTCGCGCGGCTGCAACAGCGCATCGGGCGCAAGAACGTCACGAGGAAGATCCTCGCCGACCACCCCGCCGCCTTCCTCGCCTACGACCTGCTCGAAGAGGCGGGCGCCGACCTGCGCGCCGCGCCGCAGCGCGAGCGGCGCACGCGCCTGGAGGCGCTGCTCGCGCGCGTCGCCGCGGC